>NZ_JBMKHA010000010.1:0-165732 GCF_049238365.1 Enterobacter cloacae complex sp. IR53030 | reverse complement strand
TAGCCCACAACGTGCAGATGCCACAGTCACTTATTCAGCACAGGGCGATGTGCTTACAGTTACGGTGGACGGAAAAGTACATTCTTTCGATTTCTCCGATCTACAGGCCGAGACTCTTACTGAGTTCGCATCATCGTTTCCAATCTGCCCTCTACTCTTTGTTAAGAGGGCAGATGAGGGGATAGTTGTTTCTGCACTCCACTTTTACGGGCCTGACGCCGAAGAGAGCGAAAAAGTAGCTTCTGTTATTAACCTGTAATAGATGGGTAAGGCTCAGGACAACATACCGAATCAACCTCAGAAAGAGGTGAGGGGCGTGGCATTGCAGGAACCAGATACGTAAAGAAAACCGCCACCCATCGTATGCAAGAACGGGCAGCGGCTGGTTGCTCAGTGTTCATGCCCGAGCAAACGTGGGGAATATTACACGATAGATAGTTAAAGCCCAACCTGGCGAACAGTAGGAGACTCAGAGGTCAGCCACATGTCAGAATCTTCAAACATCTCCTCCAGCATGCGGTTCAGTTTTTCCCGATCGCTTTTGCTGGCGTCGCTATTCAGGCCGTTTGCCTGCATCGGCTTCACCTTCACTTCGGCATCAGGGAAAATCTGATGCACCCGCTTCGTCAGCTCTGCCAGTATGATTTCTCTGGCCCCTTCTAGCCCTTCAACATTTCGCTTGTCATAAACCAGTTCAACAAACATACCGATCCCCTCTTAAGTGAAAATTGCCTGTGCTTGATCTGTTTTCATAAAAATACTACTGTATATGCATACAGTCAATGTGCGAATGAGGGTTCGTTCATGCCTCGTCAACCAGATATTCGTGCCGCTTTTATTGCGGCCATACAGCAAAACCCGAAGGGCTATCTCTGCCTGCATACAGACAAATTCATCGCCGAACTGCAGGAGAGGCACTGGCATTTCAGCCAGGAGGATGCAAATTCATGGATCGAGCGATACCAGCCGGACTTCGCAGATAAGACGACCGACGGAAGCGACAACCGTTATTGGATCCTACGTAACATGGGGAGGGTTTTCTAATGGGCTTTCCTTCGCCAGCTACGGATTACGTTGAACAGCGTATATCGCTTGACGAGCGCATCATCACCAGGCCAGCGGCTACGTACTTTATGCGGGCCGGTGCAACGCATTACCGGGAAGGTATCCTCAACGGTGCTTTGCTGGTTGTCGACGCGTCACTGTCTCCATGTGATGGTTCATTGCTGGTTTGCACAGATAGCGGTGAGTTTAGGATTAAGCGGTATCGCACACACCCGCGGCCACACCTGGAAAACCTTGAGAACGGTAAACGGGAGAGTTTGCCAGATAAGGATGAGGTATCCGACACTTCGCGTCCGGTATTTGGGGTGATCACGTATATCATCAACGACGCGCGGTCTGGCGAGTTCGACGACTGCCCGGTGATGTAACATCGTATGTTAATGAAGAGATCGTATGCTGACGATTTCGGCGCTACAGTGTAATATGCAGGCCAGTCGTTGATGGGGTAGTTACTGTGGGATGTCCACCGCTGTGTCCATCAAGAACCAATTATCTGCATAGCGAGTTAAAAAATTCATATTTATGAAGAACATAAGAAACTTCTCCATTATTGCTCACATTGACCACGGTAAGTCGACGCTGTCTGACCGTATTATCCAGATTTGCGGTGGCCTGTCTGATCGTGAAATGGAAGCCCAGGTTCTGGACTCCATGGACCTGGAACGCGAACGCGGTATCACCATTAAGGCGCAAAGCGTTACGCTGGATTACAAAGCGGCTGATGGAGAAACCTATCAACTGAACTTTATCGACACCCCAGGCCACGTTGACTTCTCCTATGAAGTATCACGTTCGCTGGCGGCCTGTGAAGGTGCGCTGCTGGTCGTCGATGCAGGGCAGGGTGTTGAAGCCCAGACCCTGGCAAACTGCTATACCGCGATGGAAATGGATCTCGAGGTTGTGCCGGTTCTGAATAAAATCGACCTGCCAGCTGCCGACCCTGAACGCGTCGCGGAAGAGATTGAAGATATTGTCGGCATTGACGCGACGGATGCCGTGCGCTGCTCCGCGAAAACCGGTGTGGGCGTGACCGATGTGCTGGAACGCCTGGTGCGTGACATCCCGGCCCCGGAAGGCGACCCGGATGGCCCACTGCAGGCGCTGATCATCGACTCCTGGTTCGATAACTACCTTGGTGTTGTCTCTCTGGTGCGTATTAAAAACGGCACCATGCGTAAAGGCGACAAAATCAAGGTGATGAGTACCGGACAGGTCTACAACGCCGACCGTCTGGGTATCTTTACGCCAAAACAGGTTGACCGTACCGAGCTGAAATGCGGCGAGGTAGGCTGGCTGGTTTGTGCCATTAAAGACATCCTCGGCGCGCCAGTGGGCGATACCCTGACCGGTGCGCGTAACCCGGCAGATAAAGCGCTGCCAGGCTTTAAAAAGGTGAAACCGCAGGTTTACGCGGGTCTGTTCCCGGTCAGCTCAGATGACTATGAAAACTTCCGTGATGCGCTCGGTAAATTGAGCCTGAACGATGCTTCCCTGTTCTACGAGCCAGAAAGCTCAACGGCGCTGGGCTTCGGTTTCCGCTGTGGCTTCCTCGGCCTGCTGCACATGGAGATCATTCAGGAGCGTCTGGAACGTGAATACGATCTGGATCTGATCACCACCGCACCGACCGTTGTGTATGAGGTAGAAACCACCTCGAAAGAAGTGATCTACGTCGATAGCCCGTCCAAGCTGCCGCCGCTGAACAATATCCACGAACTGCGTGAGCCGATTGCAGAGTGTCACATGCTGCTGCCACAGGAGTTCCTGGGCAACGTCATTACGCTGTGTATTGAGAAGCGTGGCGTGCAGACCAACATGGTCTACCACGGTAACCAGGTGGCGCTGACCTATGAAATCCCGATGGCGGAAGTGGTACTCGACTTCTTCGATCGCCTGAAGTCTACCTCCCGTGGCTATGCGTCCCTGGATTACAACTTCAAGCGTTTCCAGGCCTCCAACATGGTGCGTGTGGACGTGCTGATCAACGGTGAGCGTGTGGATGCGCTGGCCCTGATCACCCACAACGACAATGCGCCGTACCGTGGTCGCGAGCTGGTTGAGAAAATGAAAGATCTGATTCCGCGTCAGCAGTTCGACATCGCGATTCAGGCGGCCATTGGTAACCACATTATCGCGCGTTCTACGGTGAAACAGCTGCGTAAAAACGTTCTGGCGAAGTGCTACGGCGGTGACGTCAGTCGTAAGAAAAAGCTGCTGCAGAAGCAGAAAGAAGGTAAGAAGCGTATGAAGCAGGTCGGTAACGTTGAGCTGCCACAGGAAGCATTCCTTGCCATTCTTCATGTTGGTAAAGACGGCAAATAACCTTTAAGGAGTTGGCATGGCGAACATGTTTGCCCTGATCCTGGTCATTGCTACCCTGGTGACAGGTCTGCTGTGGTGTCTGGATAAGTTTATCTTCGCCCCAAAACGCCGTGAGCGTCAGGCTGCCGCACAGGCAGCCACTGGCGACCAGCTGGATGCGAAAACCCTGAAAAAAGTCGGCCCGAAACCGGGCTGGCTGGAAACGGGCGCCTCGGTATTCCCGGTGCTGGCCATTGTGCTGGTGGTGCGATCGTTTATTTACGAGCCGTTCCAGATCCCATCCGGTTCAATGATGCCAACGCTGCTGATTGGTGATTTTATTCTGGTAGAGAAGTTTGCCTACGGCATTAAAGATCCTATCTACCAGAAAACGCTGATCGAAACCGGTCATCCGAAGCGTGGCGACATCGTGGTGTTCAAATACCCGGAAGATCCGCGTCTGGACTACATCAAGCGTGCGGTTGGCCTGCCGGGTGATAAAGTGACCTACGATCCGGTCGCCAAGGAAGTTACCGTTCAGCCGGGCTGCAGTTCTGGCACCGCGTGTGAAAACGCACTGCCCATCACCTACTCAAACGTTGAGCCGAGTGATTTTGTGCAGACCTTTGCCCGTCGTAACGGCGGTGAAGCGACCAGCGGGTTCTTCCAGGTGCCAAAAGGCGAAACCAAAGAGAACGGTATTCGTCTGGTCGAGCGCAAAGAGACGCTGGGTGATGTGACTCACCGTATCCTCACGGTGCCAATCGCGCAGGATCAGGTGGGTATGTATTATCAGCAGCCGGGTCAGCAGCTGGCGAGCTGGATTGTACCGCCGGGACATTACTTCATGATGGGGGATAACCGCGATAATTCTGCGGACAGCCGTTACTGGGGATTTGTGCCTGAGGCGAATTTGGTCGGTAAAGCCACCGCAATCTGGATGAGTTTTGAGAAACAGGAAGGCGAATGGCCTACCGGTGTACGCCTGAATCGCATTGGCGGAATCCATTAATTCTCAATAAATGAACGCGTAGCCGCTTTAATTAGCGGCTACGTGAATTATTTCCTCGATAAATCTCTTTGAACTAACGACATCCCCTGTCGTTGTGTATAGAATATTCCCCCGAAGTTTAAGGTTGGCCCTGCAAGGGTGCCACGGCACACGAAACCGCGTTGGTTTTCTCAGGTCGGTTTCGTGTGCTGCATTTTTGACGCATTCATTTATTGGTATCGCATGAACCCCATCGTAATTAATCGGCTTCAACGGAAGCTGGGCTACACTTTTCATCATCAGGAGTTGTTGCAACAGGCATTAACCCACCGCAGTGCCAGCAGCAAGCATAATGAGCGTCTTGAGTTTTTAGGCGACTCAATTTTAAGTTTCGTGATTGCGAATGCGCTTTATCATCGTTTCCCGCGTGTTGACGAGGGGGATATGAGCCGCATGCGTGCCACGCTGGTTCGGGGGAATACCCTTGCGGAAATCGCGCGCGAATTTGAACTGGGCGAATGTCTGCGTCTTGGGCCGGGTGAACTGAAAAGCGGCGGCTTCCGTCGTGAATCTATTCTTGCCGATACGGTCGAAGCATTAATTGGTGGTGTGTTCCTGGACAGCGATATCCAGACCGTAGAAAAGCTGATCCTCAACTGGTATCAGAGCCGTCTGGACGAAATCAGCCCGGGCGATAAACAAAAAGATCCGAAAACGCGTCTGCAGGAATATTTGCAGGGCCGTCATCTGCCGCTGCCATCTTATCTGGTGGTGCAGGTACGTGGTGAAGCGCACGATCAGGAATTTACCATCCATTGCCAGGTCAGTGGCCTGAGTGAACCGGTGGTGGGCACAGGTTCAAGCCGTCGTAAGGCTGAACAGGCTGCCGCCGAACAGGCGTTAAAAATGCTGGAGCTGGAATGAGCGAAGAAGAAACGTATTGCGGATTTATTGCCATCGTCGGACGTCCGAACGTCGGTAAATCCACCCTGCTGAATAATCTGCTTGGGCAGAAGATTTCTATTACCTCGCGTAAGGCGCAGACCACGCGTCACCGCATTGTCGGCATCCATACTGAAGGCGCGTATCAGGCGATCTACGTCGATACTCCGGGCCTGCACATGGAAGAGAAGCGTGCCATTAACCGTCTGATGAACAAAGCGGCGAGCAGCTCGATTGGTGATGTAGAACTGGTCATTTTCGTTGTGGAAGGCACCCGCTGGACACCGGACGACGAAATGGTGCTGAACAAGCTACGTGACGGCAAAACGCCGGTCATCCTCGCGGTCAATAAAGTTGACAACGTGCAGGAAAAGGCTGACCTGCTGCCGCATCTTCAGTGGCTGGGCAGCCAGATGAACTTCCTCGATATCGTTCCGCTATCTGCAGAGACTGGCCTGAACGTCGATACCATCGCGGGCATCGTGCGTAAGCATCTTCCGGAAGCGATTCATCACTTCCCGGAAGACTACATCACCGATCGTTCTCAGCGCTTTATGGCGTCTGAAATCATCCGTGAAAAGCTGATGCGTTTCCTGGGCGCGGAACTGCCGTACTCTGTGACGGTGGAGATCGAGCGTTTCCAGACCAACGAGCGCGGCGGCTACGACATTAACGGTCTGATCCTCGTTGAGCGTGAGGGGCAGAAGAAGATGGTGATCGGCAACAAAGGTGCCAAGATCAAAACCATCGGTATTGAAGCCCGTAAAGACATGATGGAGATGTTTGAGGCGCCGGTTCACCTGGAGCTGTGGGTGAAAGTGAAATCTGGCTGGGCCGATGATGAGCGTGCTCTGCGCAGCCTCGGTTACGGCGAAGACCAGTAACCTAAGACGACGAGTATGATGGAAGGATGGCAGCGCGCCTTCGTCCTGCATAGTCGTCCCTGGAGCGAAACCAGCCTGATGCTGGACGTCTTCACGGAAGAGTCCGGTCGCGTGCGCCTTGTTGCGAAAGGCGCACGTTCCAAACGTTCTAATCTGAAAGGTGCCCTACAGCCTTTCACGCCGCTGCTGGTCCGCTTTGGTGGGCGAGGGGAAGTGAAAACCCTGCGCAGCGCTGAAGCCGTCTCCCTGGCGCTTCCTCTTTCTGGTATCACCCTGTACAGCGGTCTGTATGTCAATGAACTCATCTCGCGGGTTCTTGAACATGAGACTCGCTTCTCTGAACTTTTCTTCGATTATCTGCACTGTATCCAGGCCCTCGCTGGGGCAACCGGCACGCCTGAACCTGCCTTGCGACGTTTTGAACTGGCGCTGCTGGGGCATCTGGGATACGGCGTCGATTTTCTGCATTGTGCGGGAAGCGGAGACGAGGTCGAAGAAGCGATGACCTACCGCTATCGGGAAGAAAAAGGGTTTATCGCCAGTATCGTGATTGATAACAGTACCTTTACCGGGCGCCAGCTTCGGGCGCTTTATGCGCGCGAGTTTCCCGATCAGGACACCCTGCGCGCAGCAAAACGCTTTACCCGGATCGCCCTCAAGCCGTATCTTGGCGGCAAGCCCTTAAAGAGCCGCGAATTATTCAGGCAGTTTATGCCAAAACGTTAACGTTGCCCTCTCCCGGAGGGGGAAGGGAAATGAACCAAAATACCGAGGATTGTCATGGCTGAATTACTGTTAGGCGTCAATATTGATCACATTGCCACGCTGCGTAACGCACGCGGCACGGCTTATCCCGATCCGGTTCAGGCGGCATTTATCGCCGAACAGGCTGGCGCCGACGGCATTACCGTTCACCTGCGTGAAGACCGCCGCCACATCACCGACCGCGACGTGCGTATTCTGCGTCAGACGCTGGATACGCGCATGAATCTGGAGATGGCGGTCATGGAAGAGATGCTGGCCATTGCCTGCGAGACTCAACCCCATTTCTGCTGCCTGGTGCCGGAAAAGCGTCAGGAAGTGACCACCGAAGGCGGTCTGGATGTGGCTGGGCAGATCGATAAAATGCGCGATGCCTGCAAACGTCTGGCGGATGCCGGTATCCTGGTTTCCCTGTTTATCGATGCCGACTTCGCGCAGATCAAAGCCGCAGCGGACGTTGGCGCGCCGTATATCGAAATTCACACTGGCTGCTATGCCGATGCCAAAAACGATGCTGAGCAAGCCAAAGAGTTGGAGCGTATTGCCAAAGCGGCCACCTACGCGGCGAGCCTGGGGCTGAAGGTTAACGCCGGACACGGCCTGACCTACCATAACGTTAAGGCTATCGCTGCCCTGCCGGAGATGCATGAGCTGAATATCGGTCATGCGATTATTGGTCGTGCGGTGATGAGCGGCCTGAAAGAGGCGGTCTCAGAAATGAAACGCCTGATGCTGGAAGCGCGTCAGTAATGGCCATTCTGGGCTTAGGCACTGATATCGTTGAGATAGCCCGCATAGAAGCGGTGATCGCCCGTAGCGGCGAGCGCCTGGCAAGACGCGTGCTCAGCGATAACGAATGGGCCATCTGGGAAGCGCATCAGCAGCCGGTGCGCTTTCTGGCAAAACGTTTTGCGGTAAAAGAGGCGGCAGCCAAAGCGTTCGGTACGGGCATTCGTAACGGCCTGGCGTTTAATCAGTTTGAAGTATTTAACGACGAACTGGGCAAGCCGCGCCTGCGGTTATGGGGCGAGGCGCAAAAGCTTGCGGAGAAACTGGGCGTGAATCACATGCATGTGACGCTCGCGGACGAACGTCACTACGCCTGCGCAACGGTGATTATTGAAAGCTAGAGTTTGTCCGCGTGGTGCAGCAGGACAAACTTATCCCACAGCTGCTCTTCACTCTCAACGTGTGCCGGATCCTTCAGGATGGTATTCGGGATCGGGCACACTTTCTGACAGGTCGGCGTTTCATAGTGGCCGACGCATTCGGTGCAGCGGTCGCTGTTAATCTCATAAATGCTGTCGCCCATCGAAATCGCCTGGTTCGGGCATTCCGGTTCGCACATATCGCAATTGATGCATTTTTTGGTAATTAGCAGCGCCATCAGGAAATTCTCAGAAACATCACAAACAGGGCGGGCATTATACGCTCATTCCTTACTCAGACCAGTTTTTTTACCAGCTCTTCACTATGGCGAATGCGCTCTGGCGCCCGCTCTAAATCCTGCTGCACCAGCGCCATAAACAGCAGGTCCGTCAGCATCATTTGCGCACTGGTTGACGAGATCGCCGCGCTGCGCGTGGCCTGCTCTTCGGCAATGGTATACAGACAGCGCGTGGCCCGCTGTTGCAGGGCATTCGGGGTGAACCCGGTGATGGCGAGGATTTTGCCGCCGACGCGCAGCACTTCGTCCGTTGCCATGTTAATCTCGCGGCGCTCACCGGAATAGGAGATGGCCAGCAGCAGATCTTCAGGATCCATCGCCTGCACGGTCGCCAGCAGGGCGTGCATATCCTGCTCGACAATCGCGTTAAAACCGATTTTGGTCAGCTTCCAGCCAAAATTACGCGCCACCAGGCCGGATGCGCCAATACCGGTTAAAATAATACGCCGCGCCGCTCGCAGCATCGCCACGCTTTCCAGTAACTTCTCTTCGGTATTCACGTCGAGGGTGGCATGCATGGCCGCGACGTTCTCTTTAATCAGCTTTTCCCCGACCACACGCATTGGATCATCCCCGCGGATCTGGTTATGCACCGGCATAGATTGCGGATTGGGATTACTCACCAGCGCTTCGCTAATTGCCAGCTTAAGGGCAGGGAAGCCTTTAAAACCGATCTTCTGGGCAAATTTCACAACGCTTGACTGACTTACCCCGGCTTCGCTTGCCAGCTGTTGCGAGCTGAGATGACGGGCGCGGTCAGGCTGAGAAAGCAGAAAGTCCGCCAGTTTTTTGTCGCTTTGAGCAAAGCCGGCGTAGCGCTGGCGAATGCGAATTAAACAGTTCATAAGTACTCCCGGCGGAAATGTGATTGTCTACGCAAATACGAATTTTGCTCGCCTGAATGAATTTTATATTCCATTATAGTGTGATTATTATGAATTAAAAATTCTTGAGGTACAAAAAATGAATCTTGGCTCACTTGTTTCTGAAACGCGTAACCCGCAAACCATGGATCTGGATGCGCTCTCTACTCTGGAGCTGGTTAACCGCTTTAATCAACAGGATACGCTGGTCGCGCAGGCAGTGAAAGAGACATTACCTGAGGTA
This sequence comes from Enterobacter cloacae complex sp. IR53030, assembly GCF_049238365.1. NCBI lineage: Bacteria > Pseudomonadati > Pseudomonadota > Gammaproteobacteria > Enterobacterales > Enterobacteriaceae > Enterobacter > Enterobacter cloacae complex sp. IR53030. The sequence goes on along the minus strand of NZ_JBMKHA010000010.1, from coordinate 156,233 downwards.
GCGAAAGCGGTCGATGCGGCGGCGGAAGCCCTCAAAGCGGGTGGCCGCATTATCTATATGGGCGCCGGTACCAGCGGCCGTCTCGGCGTGCTGGACGCCTCCGAATGTCCGCCAACGTTTGGCGTGCCGCATGGGCTGGTGGTCGGGTTGATTGCGGGGGGGCCTGGTGCACTGCTGAAAGCCGTTGAAGGGGCGGAAGATAACAAACAGCTGGGTGAGGATGACCTGAAGGCACTTACTCTGACGGCGAAGGATCTGGTCGTCGGGCTGGCGGCATCCGGGCGCACGCCGTACGTCATTGGCGGTCTGGAATACGCCAACCAGACCGGCTGCACGACGGTCGCCATCTCCTGTAACCCCGGCTCTCCAATCGCTCAGGTGGCCGCCATCGCCATCTCCCCGGTTGTCGGGCCAGAAGCGCTCACCGGCTCCACGCGCCTGAAATCCGGTACCGCGCAAAAGCTGGTGCTCAATATGATCTCCACCGGTGCGATGGTGAAGTTCGGCAAGGTGTATCAGAACCTGATGGTGGATATGCAGGCCACTAACGTCAAGCTGGTGGACAGAGCCTGCCGTATGGTGATGGAGGCGACAGGCGCAAGCCGTGAAGAGGCACAAGCGGTACTCCAACAGACCGATCACGATGTTAAACCCGCCATATTGATGATCTTAAGTGGGCTGGATGCGGCGGCCGCGCGAGCCAGACTCGATGCGCATAATGGCTTCTTACGGGCGGCATTAGAAAACTAACAGAGGCGTGTATGGACAAAACAGCAGCGCTCGCCAGCGATATCCTGCGAGGGATCGGCGGAGAAGAGAATATTCAGCGTCTGGAAAACTGCATGACGCGCGTGCGCGTCGAGGTGCATAACGACGACCAGCTGGATGTGCCGGGCCTGAAGAAGCTTTCCGGTGTCAGCGGTTACGTGAAGCAGGGGCAGCAACACCAGCTGATCGTCGGGCCGGGGAAAGCGGCGCAGGTGGTTGATGCCATGCGCGCGCTGATGGGCGGCGGCGCGAGTGTGACGCTCGACGATGCTGCGCGCACCAAAGCGCAGGCGAAGGCGAAATACAAAGCCCCCATGAGCGACGCGCTACGACAGCTGGCAAATGTCTTTATCCCGCTGATCCCGGCGTTTATTGCTTCCGGCTTGATCACCGGGATTATCAATATTCTCAAGCGTCCGGATATCGTCGGGGACTTTGCCACCCAGTATCCGAACCTGTTAGGTATTCTGGGGATCTTCGGCAGCGCGGTGTTTGCCATTATGAACATTCTGGTCGGGGTGAATACTGCCAAAGTGTTTGGCGGTTCGCTGGCGATGGGGGGCGTGATGGCGGGCATTCTCTCCAGTCCGCAGCTGGCGCAAATTACGCTGTTTGGCGAGGCGCTCCAGCCTGGTCGCGGCGGGGTGATTGCCGTGCTGCTGGTGGTCATCCTGATGTGCTGGATTGAGAAAAGACTTCGCGCGGTATTGCCCGGCTCGATTGAACTCATCCTCAACCCCCTGCTGACCACGTTAATTACCGGTAGTGTGGCGATTGTGGTTCTTCAGCCATTAGGGGGATGGATCTCTGATGCCATCGCCCATGGCGCGTCTCTGGCCATTGACCGCGGCGGTTTGTTAGTGGGGGCAGTGCTGTCAGGCACCTTCCTGCCGCTGGTGCTGACCGGTCTGCATCAGGGACTGGTGCCGATCCACGTCGAACTGGTGCAGGCGCACGGTTACAACGCGCTGTTGCCTATACTCTCAATGGCGGGGGTGGGGCAGGTCGGTGCGGCGATTGCCGTACTGCTGAAAACCCGCAACGCACGCCTGAAAAAAGTGATTAAAGGCGCGCTTCCGGTTGGATTGCTCGGCATTGGCGAACCGCTGATTTTTGGCGTCACGTTGCCGCTGGGTAAACCGTTCCTGGCTGCCTGTCTGGGCGGCGCGGTCGGCGGGGCGCTCATCAGCTACTGGAAAGTTGCTACCGTCATTACGTTTGGTCTCTCCGGTTTGCCGCTGGCGTTAACTATCGTGACCGGAAAAGTGATGCTCTATCTGTTAGGCTATTCTGTAGCGGTGATCGCCGGGTTCCTGTTTACCTGGCTGTTAGGATTCAACGACCCAGAGGAGTAAGGTTTGGCAAATCACGAGCGTCGCGTTGTCTTTTTCGATCTGGATGGAACGCTGCATCAGCAGGATATGTTTGGTACGTTTATGCGCTACCTGCTGCGGCGCCAGCCTCTGAATGCGCTGCTCGTCTTACCGCTGTTACCGGCGATCGGCATCGCGCTGCTGGTGAAAGGCCGGGCGGCGCGCTGGCCGATGAGCCTTCTGCTCTGGGGATGTACGTTTGGCCACAGCGAAGCGCGGCTCAAACAGCTAGAAAAGGAGTTTGCGCACTGGTTTCGCGGTCATGTCGCCGCGTTCCCGGTTGTACAGGCGCGCCTCACCAGTTACCTCGACGCCAACGATGCCGACATCTGGTTGATCACGGGCTCCCCGCAGACGCTGGTTGAACAGGTTTATTTTGATACGCCCTGGCTGCCGCGCGTGAATCTTATCGCCACACAAATTGCCCGTGGTTACGGCGGCTGGGTACTGAGTATGCGCTGTCTGGGGCATGAAAAAGTGGTGCAGCTGGAGAAACGCATCGGCACGCCGCTGCGTCTTTACAGCGGCTACAGCGACAGCAAACAGGACAACCCGCTGCTCTATTTTTGCCAGCATCGCTGGCGCGTCACGCCCGCAGGCGAACTTCAGCAACTCGAATAGTCTTATCCATTACGGGTGTGTATAATGCCGCCCGCTTTTCGACTGGAGTATCTACCGTTGTCCAATCCCGAACACAATCATGAATACTGGATGCGCTACGCGCTGACGCTGGCTCAACGTGCCTGGGATGAGGGGGAAGTGCCTGTGGGCGCGGTGCTGGTGCATAATAACCAGGTGATAGGTGAAGGCTGGAATCGGCCGATTGGTCGTCACGATCCTACCGCGCACGCTGAAATCATGGCGCTTCGTCAGGGGGGGCTGGTGCTGCAAAACTATCGCCTGCTCGATACTACGCTGTATGTGACGCTTGAGCCGTGCGTGATGTGTTCTGGGGCGATGGTGCATAGCCGGATCGGTACGCTGGTCTTTGGTGCGCGGGATGAAAAAACCGGTGCGGCCGGTTCTCTGCTGGACGTGCTGGGTCATCCAGGGATGAATCACCAGGTGAAAACTATCGGTGGGGTACTTGCACCAGCGTGTTCGGCGCTATTAAGCGATTTCTTTCGAATGCGCCGTCAGCAGAAAAAGCAACAAAAGGCAGAATTGAAGTTGTCGGACGATTAAGCTCGTCCGGCGCCACAACCGGATAACTCTCAGCCAGCTGTCTTGCCTCTGTCGCCTCTTTTTCTTTCTCGAGCAGATAGCCGACCAGGCTAATCTGATACTTACGGATATTTTCCACGTAGGCGTAGGCTTCATGTCCGCGCGCGTAGCCGTAAGTCAGCTTGTTATACCACGGCTTCTGGCTTAGCAGCGGCAGACGTTGCTTTACGTCTGACCAGCTGTCCGGGTTACCTTTCGTTTTCGCGGTCAGCGCCCGCGCGTCAAGCATATGCGCGTAGCCCATATTGTAGGCTGCCAGCGCAAACCAGATCCGTTCCTCTTCCGGCACCGTTTCCGGCACTTTGGCCATCATATCCTGCAGATAGCGAGCCCCGCCGCTGATGCTCTGTTCCGCATCGGTACGGTCATTCACGCCCAGGCTCAGCGCGGTATTTTTGGTTAACATCATTAAGCCACGCACGCCGGTCGGGGAGGTGGCCTGGGTGTCCCAGTGGGACTCCTGATACGAAATAGCCGCCAGCAGTTTCCAGTCAATCTCCTGGGCGTATTTTTCGAATAATGGCTGCAGGTCTGGCAGGACGCTATCTACCGCGCGCAGGAAGCTGCGGGTGTCAACATAGTCAAAATCATCACCGTGGCCGAGATATTTTTCCTCCAGGCGCGCCAGCGTGCCGTCTTCATTGATGGTGTTATAGAAATCGAGCATGGCCGCAGAAAGAGTCTGATCGTCATCGAGCTGGCTAAACCAGGTCACCGGCTGCTCGTCGGTAACGTCGAGCGCTACGGCAATTTCAGGATGCACGCGCTGGAACAGACTGATCGCAACCGAATCGGCAATGGTGTAGGGCAGTTTCTGATCTTTTACCTGCTCCAGCAGCTCCGTTGTGCCCAGTTTCGGATCAACCTTCCAGCTCAGGTCGGGGTATTTCTTCTCTTTCAGCTCACGCAGATCCTCAATCACCACATGGCCGGGCGCAATGGTCAGCTGTTGATCGTTAATGGAGGCCAGCGTGCGTGGCCGCAGACTCCCGACGCGATAGACCAGCTGTTGCGAAACGGAGTAATAGGTCGGGCCCGGTTGATAGTTTTTGCTACGCTCACTGTTATAGACCAGACCGGCTGCCAGTATGTCGGCATCGTTGTTATCAAGGTCGTCGAACAGCTGGTTGATATTCTGGCGAACGGTAATTTTAAGCTTCACGCCAAGATAATCGGCGAACTGCTGCGCCAGTTCATAATCAAGGCCAATAATTTTGCCGTTAATGTCGCTGTAAATCAGCGGAGAGTTGAGCGTACTGACGCGCAGCTCCCCCCGCTCCTGAATGGCGGCGATACGGTTTTCGGCTTTGCCGAACCAGGGGATGGAAGGCCAGAGGGCCACTGCCAGCAGCAACGTAACAATGCCGATGAGCAGATAATTAATCTTTAATTTTTTCAATTAGTTAATTCTCTGCGACGCCGGTTGCCTCAGTATGCTGTAGCCATGTTTGATAATCAGGTTTGCCATTGAATGAGCGGCATTTTGCGTAAACTTGCGCCACTTGGCAACCAATTAGAGAGACAGGTCACATCTATTGCTAAATGTCTCCGCCAATTTTATTTCCACGCAAACGGTTTCGTCGGCGCTCAGGATTCTCTATAATGACGCCCGTTTTCCCCCCTTGCGCACACTGAAAGCGCCCCGGCGCTTCGAAGACGAGAGACTTATGATGGAAATTCTGCGTGGTTCGCCTGCACTGTCTGCCTTCCGTATTAACAAACTGCTGGCACGTTTTCAGGCGGCCGACCTTCCGGTAAGCAATATTTACGCTGAGTATGTCCATTTTGCTGACCTGAATGCCCCCCTGAATGCAGAGGAGCGCGTACAGCTGGAACGCCTGCTCAAGTATGGCCCAAATCTGAGTAGCCATACGCCAACCGGCAAACTGATCCTTGCGACGCCGCGTCCGGGCACCATCTCCCCCTGGTCTTCTAAAGCCACCGACATTGCCCACAACTGCGGCCTGAGCCAGATTAACCGTCTGGAGCGCGGCGTGGCCTACTACGTTGACGCCTCGACCCTGAGCGACGCGCAGTGGCAGGCGGTTGCCGCCGAGCTGCATGACCGCATGATGGAAAGCGTGTTTGCTTCTCTTGATGACGCACAGAAGCTCTTCTCCCACCATCAGCCTGCGCCGGTACAAAGCGTAGACCTGCTGGGGCAGGGCCGTCAGGCGCTGATTGACGCTAACCTGCGTCTCGGCCTGGCGCTGGCAGAAGACGAAATCGACTACCTGCAGGATGCGTTTGTTAAGCTGAACCGCAACCCGAACGACATCGAGCTCTACATGTTCGCGCAGGCCAACTCCGAGCACTGCCGCCATAAAATTTTCAACGCCGACTGGATTATTGACGGCGAACAGCAGCCTAAATCGCTGTTCAAAATGATCAAAAACACCATGGAGCAAACCCCCGACCACGTGCTGTCTGCCTATAAAGACAATGCCGCGGTGATGGAAGGCTCCGAGGTTGGGCGCTATTTTGCTGACCACGCTACCGGTCGTTACGACTTCCATCAGGAGCCTGCGCATATCCTGATGAAAGTGGAAACCCACAACCACCCGACGGCAATTTCCCCGTGGCCGGGTGCGGCCACCGGTTCAGGCGGTGAAATCCGTGATGAAGGTGCAACGGGACGTGGTGCGAAACCAAAAGCGGGTCTGGTTGGTTTCTCCGTCTCCAACCTGCGCATCCCGGGCTTTGAGCAGCCATGGGAGGAGGATTTCGGCAAGCCAGAGCGCATTGTGACCGCGCTGGATATCATGACCGACGGTCCACTGGGCGGCGCGGCATTCAACAACGAATTTGGCCGTCCGGCACTGAACGGCTACTTCCGTACCTATGAAGAGAAAGTGGACAGTCATAACGGCGAAGAGCTGCGTGGCTATCACAAACCGATCATGCTGGCGGGTGGGATCGGCAATATCCGTGCCGATCACGTCCAGAAAGGCGAGATCGTGGTTGGCGCGAAGCTGATCGTGCTGGGCGGCCCGGCGATGAACATCGGCCTGGGCGGCGGCGCGGCATCCTCCATGACCTCCGGTCAGTCAGATGCGGATCTCGACTTTGCTTCCGTTCAGCGCGACAACCCGGAAATGGAGCGTCGCTGCCAGGAAGTCATCGACCGCTGCTGGCAGCTGGGCGACGCGAACCCGATTCTCTTTATCCATGACGTGGGCGCGGGCGGTCTGTCTAACGCCATGCCGGAGCTGGTGAGCGATGGCGGACGCGGTGGCCGCTTCAACCTGCGCGATATCCTGAGCGATGAGCCAGGCATGAGCCCGCTGGAAATCTGGTGTAACGAATCCCAGGAACGTTATGTTCTGGCGGTTGCAGCGGATCAACTGCCGCTGTTTGACGAGCTGTGCCGCCGTGAGCGCGCGCCGTATGCCGTCATCGGCGAAGCGACCGAAGAGAAGCACCTGACCCTGAGCGACACCCATTTCGACAACCAGCCGATCGATCTGCCGCTGGACGTTCTGCTCGGTAAAACGCCGAAGATGACCCGCGACGTGCAAACGCGTAAAGCAGCGGGCAAAGCGCTGGATCGCCAGGGCATCACCGTTGCAGAAGCGGTCAACCGCGTGCTGCACCTGCCGGCGGTGGCAGAGAAAACCTTCCTGGTCACCATTGGCGACCGTACCGTAACCGGTATGGTCTCGCGCGATCAGATGGTCGGCCCGTGGCAGATCCCGGTCGCGAACTGTGCCGTAACCACCGCGAGTCTCGACAGCTACTACGGTGAAGCGATGGCCCTGGGCGAACGCACGCCTGTGGCGCTGCTGGACTTCGCCGCGTCCGCCCGTCTGGCTGTGGGTGAAGCGCTGACCAACATTGCCGCGACGCAGATTGGCGATATCAAACGTATCAAGCTCTCCGCTAACTGGATGGCCGCTGCCGGTCACCCTGGCGAAGATGCGGGCCTGTATGAAGCCGTGAAAGCGGTGGGCGAAGAGCTGTGTCCTGCGCTTGGGCTGACCATTCCGGTGGGCAAAGACTCCATGTCGATGAAAACCCGCTGGCAGGAAGGCAACGAGCAGCGCGAGATCACTTCTCCGCTGTCGCTGATCATCTCCGCCTTTGCGCGCGTGGAAGACGTACGTCACACCGTGACGCCGCAGCTTGCGACCGAAGACAACGCCCTGTTGCTGATTGACCTGGGTAAAGGTCACAACGCGCTGGGTGCCACGGCGCTGGCGCAGGTTTATCGTCAGCTGGGTGATACACCGGCCGATGTGCGTGACGTGGCCCAGTTAAAAGGCTTCTACGATGCAATTCAGGCGCTGGTCGCGCAGCGTAAGCTGCTGGCCTACCACGACCGCTCCGACGGCGGACTGCTGGTCACGCTGGCAGAGATGGCCTTCACCGGCCACTGTGGTGTGGAGGCGAATATTGCCTCTCTGGGTGAAGACCGCCTGGCAGCGCTGTTCAATGAAGAGCTGGGCGCGGTGATTCAGGTGCGTGCGGCAGACCGCGATGCGGTTGAAGCCATTCTTGCGCAGCACGGTCTGGCAGACTGCGTACATTATCTGGGTAAAGCCGTACAGGGCGACCGCTTTGTCATTGAAGCTGACGGTCATGCTGTCTTCAGCGAAAGCCGCACCACGCTGCGTATGTGGTGGGCGGAAACGACCTGGCAGATGCAGCGCCTGCGTGATAACCCGGAATGTGCCGATCAGGAGCATAACGCGAAGGCTAACGACAGCGATCCAGGCCTGAACGTGAAGCTCTCCTTCGACATCAACGAAGACATCGCCGCGCCGTACATTGCGACGGGTGCACGTCCGAAGGTGGCCGTGCTGCGCGAGCAGGGCGTTAACTCCCACGTTGAAATGGCGGCTGCCTTCCACCGTGCGGGCTTTGACGCCATCGACGTTCACATGAGCGATCTGCTGGCCGGGCGTACCGGTCTGGAAGATTTCCAGGCGCTGGTGGCCTGCGGTGGTTTCTCTTACGGTGACGTACTGGGCGCCGGTGAAGGCTGGGCGAAGTCCATTCTGTTTAACAGCCGCGTGCGCGACGAGTTCGAAACCTTCTTCCACCGTCCGCAAACGCTGGCGCTGGGCGTGTGTAACGGTTGCCAGATGATGTCCAACCTGCGCGAGCTTATCCCGGGCAGCGAAGCCTGGCCGCGCTTTGTGCGTAACCAGTCTGACCGCTTTGAAGCGCGCTTCAGCCTGGTGGAAGTGACACAAAGCCCATCTCTGCTGCTGCAGGGCATGGTCGGATCACAGATGCCAATCGCCGTGTCCCACGGTGAAGGTCAGGTAGAAGTGCGTGATGCAGCACATCTGGCTCAGCTTGAAAGCAAAGGTCTGGTGGCGCTGCGCTTTGTCGATAACTTCGGCAAGGTCACCGAAACCTATCCGGCTAACCCGAACGGCTCGGTCAACGGTATTACGGCAGTCACCAGCGAAAGTGGTCGTGCAACCATTATGATGCCGCACCCGGAGCGCGTGTTCCGTACCGTGAGCAACTCCTGGCACCCGGAAAACTGGGGCGAGGACAGCCCGTGGATGCGTATCTTCCGCAATGCGCGTAAACAGTTGGGTTAAGATGTAAAGCAGGTACCTTCCAGGCCCGGTAAGCGTAGCGCACCGGGCTTTTTTATGTGTGTCGCAAAATTGCGACAAAGACGGTTTGCGACTGTCTCCAAAAGGAGACATTTAACTCATTGATTTATATATGCCAGAACAGGTTCCTGTTAAGGTGTTGCTTAATAGCGACACTTAGCCTGGAAATCATTCAAACGATAATGAACAGGTGGAGTTGGTAAAATGTATATATATCAATGTGTTAATGTTTTGTTTTGCATTCTGGCACGGGTGTTGCATAATATTAACCAGTGGCTCATTCATCTTCTTATGTCAGCCCCTTCGGGACGTGCTACATAAACTTCGAATGACGCACAAAAAGGTGCCTGCCGTCCAACTACTGATCATAGCGATGCTTTATCAGGCCAGGGCGAAACGTCGAGTTAGGCACCGCCTTATTCCATAACAAAGCCGGGTTTTTACCCGGCTTTGTTGTATCTGAAGGGCAGACTCAGTTACGCTCTGCGTAAACCCCCATGAAGAGAGTAATGCGTTGAAACGCTGGCCCGTTTTTCCCCGCTCCCTGCGACAGCTCGTGATGATGGCCTTCCTGCTAATCCTGCTGCCATTGCTGATCCTCGCCTGGCAGGCGTGGCAAAGCCTTAACGCGCTGAGCGCTCAGGCCGCACTGACTAACCGCACCACGCTTATCGACGCCAGACGCAGTGAAGCGATGACCAACGCGGCGCTGGAGATGGAGCGTAGCTATCGCCAGTACTGCGTGCTTGACGATCGGACGCTGGAAAAGGTTTACCAGAGTCAACGCAAGCGCTACAGCGAGATGCTGGACGCGCATGCGGGCGTGTTGCCCGACGACAAGCTGTATCAGGCATTGCGTCAGGATCTGAACGATCTTGCGCAGCTGCAATGCCACAATAGCGGGCCGGATGCCGCCGCTGCCGCGCGTCTTGAAGCGTTTGCTGCCGCCAACACCGAGATGGTGCAGTCAACCCGCACGGTCATTTTCTCTCGCGGTCAGCAGCTGCAGCAGGAGATAGCCGAACGCGGGCAGTTCTTCGGCTGGCAGGCACTGGTGCTTTTCCTGGTGAGTCTCGGGCTGGTTCTGCTCTTTACCCGTATGATCATCGGCCCGGTGAAGGGCATTCAGCGTATGATCAACCGTCTTGGAGAGGGGAAATCGCTCGGGGATTCGGTTTCCTTTAAAGGCCCGCGCGAGCTGCGCTCCGTTGGTCAGCGTATTATCTGGCTGTCTGAGCGTCTGGCGTGGCTGGAATCCCAGCGTCATCAGTTCCTGCGCCATATTTCCCATGAACTGAAAACGCCGCTCGCCAGCATGCGTGAAGGAACGGAGCTGCTGGCAGACGAGGTGGCAGGGCCGCTAACGCCAGAACAGAAAGAAATTGTTGAGATTCTGGATGCCAGCAGCCGCAACCTGCAAAAGCTAATTGAACAGCTGCTGGATTACAACCGCAAGCTGGCTGACGGAGCGGTCGTTCTTGAAGAGGTCGAGATTGCGCCGCTGGTGGATATGGTGATCTCCGCCCATAGCTTGCCAGCAAGAGCTAAAATGATGCATACCGGGGTGGAGTTGAGTGCGCCTGCCTGTCTCGCTGAACCGAGGCTTTTAATGAGCGTTCTGGATAATCTTTACTCCAATGCGGTGCACTATGGTACTGAATCCGGTAACATTTATATCCGAAGTTATACGATGGGTTCCCGGGTGTTTATTGACGTCGCTAACACCGGCACCCCGATCCCTGATGACGAAAAAACCATGATCTTCGAACCCTTTTTCCAGGGGAGTCATCAGCGGAAGGGTGCGGTAAAAGGAAGTGGTCTGGGCTTAAGCATCGCCCGGGACTGCATACGACGCATGCAGGGTGAGCTAAACATTGCCACGGACGAACGTGCGGATGTTTGCTTCCGTATTGAACTGCCCCTGAGCCGGAAAAACCAATAAAATGAATCTAAGTCTGGTGAGTATGTCACACGTCTTTTTCCGCGCCGTACGCGCGGTGTTTTCCAGCAACACATTTCGCCTGGGTTTACCCTGTTTATTTCTGGCAGGGTGCGTTTCCCATGCGCCACAAAGTGCGATAAGCGGTAAACAAGAAGATAAATGGCCGGATAACCAGCTGGCGGATTTCCTCTCTACCCGCTGTGACGATATCTGGAATTTGTCAGGGCATGATGTCGAAAATAATCCGCTGTTCTGGCTGCGCGGAATAGATTGTGCCCAGCGTCTTGCGCCGGTGGATGCCCGTTCGAAAGCGGCGATGCTGGATGACGACACCTGGCAGGACGCTTTCAAGCGTGGAATTCTACTGGCCGATGCGAAAATCACCCCCGTCGAACGTCGGGCTAATGTGACCCGGCTGGATACCTTTACGATCGCGCTCCCGGTACAGGTACGACCGGTATACCAGCTCTGGCGGGATGGTCAGACCTTACAGCTTCAGCTGTCTGAAGAGCGCTCTCGCTACAGCAAGCTCCAGCAGTCCACCGACAGCGAACTTGATACGCTGCGTCAACAGCAACAGCATTTACGCACTCAGCTGGATACCACGACGCGCAAGCTGGAAAACCTGACCGATATCGAAAGACAGCTCTCGTCGCGCAAATATCAGCCTGGTAGCGCATCCGCAGCACCGGACAGCGACACGCAGAAACAAGAGGATGTGAAGCATGACGAGCCGTAAACCTGCCCATCTCTTACTGGTGGATGACGACCCCGGGCTGTTAAAGCTGCTGGGGATGCGTCTGGTGAGTGAAGGCTACAGCGTAGTGACTGCGGAAAGCGGACAGGAAGGGCTGAAAGTCCTTAGCCGCGAGAAAATTGATCTGGTCATCAGCGATCTGCGGATGGACGAAATGGACGGTCTGCAGCTGTTCGCGGAGATCCAGAAGCAGCAGCCGGGCATGCCGGTGATTATCCTGACGGCACACGGGTCAATTCCGGATGCCGTCGCCGCAACCCAGCAGGGCGTATTCAGCTTCCTCACCAAGCCGGTAGATAAAGACGCACTCTACAAAGCCATCGACAGCGCGCTGGAGCACGCGGCACCCTCTGGCGACGACGCGTGGCGTGAATCCATTGTAACCCGCAGCCCGATCATGCTACGTCTGCTTGAGCAGGCGCGGATGGTCGCCCAGTCCGACGTCAGCGTGCTGATTAACGGCCAGAGCGGAACCGGGAAAGAGATCCTGGCGCAGGCGATCCACAACGCCAGCCCGCGCAGCAAAAATGCCTTTATTGCCATTAACTGCGGCGCGCTTCCGGAACAATTGCTTGAGTCCGAACTGTTTGGTCATGCCCGTGGCGCCTTCACCGGCGCGGTAAGCAGCCGGGAAGGGCTGTTCCAGGCCGCGGAAGGTGGCACGCTGTTCCTCGACGAGATTGGTGACATGCCTGCGCCGCTACAGGTCAAACTGCTGCGCGTGCTTCAGGAGCGTAAAGTGCGCCCGCTGGGCAGCAACCGCGATATTGATATTAACGTACGAATTATTTCCGCCACCCACCGCGACTTACCAAAAGTGATGGCGCGCAACGAGTTTCGTGAAGACCTCTACTACCGTCTGAACGTGGTGAATCTCAAAATCCCGGCACTGGCGGAGCGTGCTGAAGATATTCCGCTGCTGGCGAATCACCTGTTGCGTCAGGCGGCCGATCGCCATAAACCGTTTGTCCGCGCGTTTTCCACCGATGCGATGAAACGGCTGATGGCGGCCAGCTGGCCGGGTAACGTTCGCCAGCTGGTAAACGTGATTGAGCAGTGTGTGGCGTTGACGTCATCGCCCGTTATCAGCGATGCGCTGGTGGAGCAAGCGCTGGAAGGGGAAAACACGGCCTTGCCGACGTTCGCCGAAGCGCGTAACCAGTTCGAGCTGAACTATCTGCGCAAGCTGCTGCAGATCACCAAAGGCAACGTGACCCACGCAGCGCGAATGGCCGGACGCAACCGCACCGAGTTTTACAAGCTGCTCTCACGCCACGAGCTGGAAGCAAACGATTTTAAAGAGTAATGCCGTATGGTACTGTGAGCAATCGATTACGAGGCAGCTTACAGGCAAGCGTTTAAGGACCCACCATGAAAAAGATTGATGCGATTATTAAACCTTTCAAACTGGATGATGTGCGTGAAGCGCTGGCGGAAGTCGGCATCACCGGGATGACCGTGACGGAAGTGAAAGGTTTTGGTCGTCAGAAAGGCCACACCGAGCTTTATCGTGGCGCAGAGTACATGGTCGACTTTCTGCCGAAAGTGAAAATTGAAATCGTGGTCAGCGATGACATCGTCGATACCTGCGTGGATACCATCATCCGCACGGCGCAGACGGGCAAAATTGGCGACGGTAAAATCTTCGTCTTTGACGTGGCGCGCGTAATCCGTATCCGTACCGGCGAAGAAGACGACGCCGCGATTTAATGATGCCAACGGTTTTGTAGGCCGGGTAAGGCGTAGCCGCCACCCGGCGAAAAAAAAGCCCCTCGTTCGAGGGGCTTTTTGCATTACAGCACTTTATGCGGGCCAAAACATTCGTAATGAATGTTGTCTTTATTCACACCCAGCGCCACCAGCTGCTTCGCGGCATATTGCATAAACGCCACCGGTCCGCAGACGTAGAACTGCATATCCGGCGCGCTGAACGCCCCTTCATGCTGGCTTAAATTCATCAACCCTTCGCTGTCAAAACGTGCAGCTGCGCGGTCTGCTTCCGTTGGCAAGCGATACCAGGTATGCGCGGTGAAGCGGGGCAGCGTCGCGCCCAGCGTTTTCACTTCGTCCGCAAAGGCATGCACCTCGCCGTTCTCTGCGGCATGGAACCAGTTGACCTGTGCGCTGTGGTTTGCTTTCGCCAGCGTATCCAGCATCGCCAGCATTGGCGTTTGGCCGACACCAGCCGAGATCAGCGTTACCGGGGTAGTAGCGTCTACCGCCATGAAGAAGTCACCCGCCGGTGCGGCCAGGTGAACGACGTCACCCACGCTGGCTTCGTTATGCAGCCAGCTGGAAACCTGGCCGCCGTCCTCGCGTTTCACCGCAATGCGATAGCCTTTGCCGTCGGGTTTGCGGGTCAGGGAATACTGGCGGATCTCCTGATGCGGAAAACCTTCAGGCTTCAGCCACACGCCGAGATATTGGCCTGGCTGATAATCCGCTACCGGCTGACCATCCACCGGTTCAAATTCAAAACTGGTGATCAATGCGCTGCGCGGTGTTTTCTCAACGATGCGGAAGGCGCGCGTGCCTTCCCAGCCGCCGTTCTTGCTGGCGTTTTCACTGTAGATCTGCGCTTCACGGTTGATGAAGACGTTTGCCAGCACGCCGTAGGCTTTACCCCAGGCGTCAAGTACCTCCTGGCCCGGGCTGAACATTTCGTCCAGCGTTGCCAGCAGGTGGCCGCCCACAATACTGTACTGCTCGGGTTTGATCTGGAAGCTGGTGTGCTTCTGCGCGATTTTTTCCACCGCAGGCAGTAATGCCGCCAGGTTTTCAATGTTGCTGGCGTAGGCCGCGATGGCGTTGAACAGGGCTTCACGCTGATCGCCATTACGCTGGTTACTCATGTTGAAAATCTCTTTCAACTCTGGGTTATGCGTGAACATGCGATCGTAAAAATGGGCGGTGAGTTTAGGACCGGTTTCCACCAGCAGGGGGATGGTGGCTTTAACGGTAGCGATGGTTTGAGCGTCGAGCATGAGCGCGTCCTTTTTATGTGACTTTAATGATGTATTTTAAATGCATCTTATAAAAAATACCCCTGCGTTGTAAATGGTTCTTTGCAAGATGAAAAATATGCATCACAAACCTGAAAAGAAATCCGTTGAAACAGGGGAGCGCTTTATTCCTCAAACCCTTGCGTGGCGTGAAGGAAAACGTTTGCGTAAAATCGTTTGTCAAGACCTGTTATCACACAACTATTCAGTTATACTGTTGCCCGTCGTCCAACAGGACTGCCTTTTCAGGCCAAAATTTACTTGTTAGCTGAGTCAGGAGATGCGGATGTTAAAGCGTGAAATGAACATTGCCGATTATGATGCCGAACTGTGGCAGGCTATGGAGCAGGAAAAAGTACGTCAGGAAGAGCACATCGAACTGATCGCCTCCGAAAACTACACCAGCCCGCGCGTCATGCAGGCACAGGGTTCTCAGCTGACCAACAAATACGCTGAAGGTTATCCAGGCAAGCGCTACTACGGCGGTTGCGAGTACGTTGATATCGTTGAGCAGCTGGCAATCGACCGTGCGAAAGAACTCTTTGGCGCTGACTACGCGAACGTGCAGCCGCACTCCGGCTCTCAGGCTAACTTCGCCGTTTACACCGCGCTGCTGCAGCCGGGCGATACGGTGCTGGGTATGAACCTGGCGCAGGGCGGCCACCTGACTCACGGCTCCCCGGTGAACTTCTCCGGCAAACTGTACAACATCATCCCTTACGGTATCGATGAGTCCGGTAAAATTGACTACGAAGACATGGCGAAGCAGGCTAAAGAGCATAAACCGAAGATGATCATCGGTGGCTTCTCTGCTTACTCCGGTATCGTTGACTGGGCAAAAATGCGTGAAATCGCAGACAGCATCGGTGCTTACCTGTTCGTCGACATGGCGCACGTAGCGGGTCTGATTGCCGCCGGCGTTTACCCGAACCCGGTTCCGCACGCTCACGTTGTGACCACCACTACCCATAAAACCCTGGCGGGTCCACGCGGTGGCCTGATCCTGGCGAAAGGCGGTGACGAAGAGCTGTACAAAAAACTGAACTCTGCCGTGTTCCCAAGCGCGCAGGGCGGCCCGCTAATGCACGTTATCGCGGCAAAAGCGGTAGCGCTGAAAGAAGCGATGGAGCCAGAGTTCAAGGTTTATCAGCAGCAGGTTGCTAAGAACGCCAAAGCGATGGTGGAAGTGTTCCTGAACCGTGGCTACAAAGTGGTTTCTGGCGGTACTGAAAACCACCTGTTCCTGCTGGATCTGGTTGATAAGAACCTGACCGGTAAAGAAGCTGACGCTGCCCTGGGCCGCGCTAACATCACCGTGAACAAAAACAGCGTGCCAAACGATCCGAAGAGCCCGTTCGTGACGTCCGGTATCCGTATCGGTTCTCCGGCTGTGACGCGTCGCGGCTTTAAAGAAGCGGAAGTGAAAGAGCTGGCTGGCTGGATGTGTGACGTTCTGGACAACATCAATGACGAAGCGGTTATCGAGCGCGTCAAAGGTAAAGTTCTGGATATCTGCGCACGCTTCCCGGTATACGCATAATTCCTCTGCTCAGCAGAACGTTAAAAGGCCGCGCGTGCGGCCTTTTTTTATGGCTTAACGGCGGTCAAGGGATATTGCGCCTGGACCTACAATCGCCAGCAATATAAATGCGCCCGCAATACTGACATTCTTGTAGAAATTAATCATATTCGGTACGACCGCGTCACCGGTCATATTCCAGTAATGGTGACCAATCACCGCCGTGCCCAGCGTGTAGAACACAAACAGCACGGCAAGAGGGCGGGTGAAAAAGCCCAGTACGATCAGGATGGCGGCTGGCACTTCCATCACCACCGCAATAATGGCCGCCAGCATGGGCATCGGTGTCCCCAGCGAGGTCATATATTGTACGGTGCCGCTAAACCCCGTCAGTTTCGGATAACCAAAGATAATAAACAGGACGACAAGCGCGATACGGGCAATCAACAACAACAGATGGCGTGACTGACCAAAATCGAGATAACGTAGTGAGTTCATGGCAGAAAACCTCTGCAAGTGGAGTAATTTAAACGTAATACACATTTTCATTCCCTGCCATAAGCCTGACGACTGCACGATATGTTAATTTTTCGTTAATTTATAGCAGGCTATCTACTTGCTTAATTTTTCTATTCTCGCCAGACTATGGCCTCCATTTCGGGAGGGATTCATGGTCTTGCATTCCACGCGCTGGCTGGCGCTCAGCTATTTCACCTATTTCTTTAGCTACGGTATTTTTCTGCCATTCTGGAGCGTCTGGCTCAAGGGAATCGGCCTGACTCCAGAGACCATCGGCGTTCTGCTGGGGGCCGGACTGGTGGCGCGTTTTCTTGGCAGCCTGCTGATTGCCCCGCGCGTCAGCGATCCCTCTCTGCTGATCAAGGCTGTACGCATTCTCGCGCTGCTCACCCTGGTCTTTGTCGCCTGCTTCTGGGTAAGCCATCAGTTTGCCTGGCTGATGGTGGTGATGGTCGGCTTTAACCTGTTCTTCTCTCCGCTGGTTCCTCTGACGGATGCGCTGGCGAACACCTGGCAAAAGCAGATCACCATGGACTATGGCCGCGTGCGCCTGTGGGGCTCTATTGCTTTTGTTATCGGTTCCGCGCTGGTGGGGAAACTGGTCAGCCTTTACGACTACCGTGCGATTCTGGCTCTGCTGAGCATCGGGATAGCGTCGATGCTGCTGGGAATGCTGTTACGTCCATCCGTGATGCCGCAGGGAGAAAGTCGCCATCAGGAGAGCGCGGGCTGGCCAGCCTGGCGGAGCCTGGTCGCACAGAGCTGGCGCTTTCTGGCGTGCGTCTGTCTGCTTCAGGGGGCGCATGCGGCGTACTATGGCTTCAGCGCTATCTACTGGCAGGGGGCGGGCTACTCTGCCTCTGCGGTTGGTTATCTCTGGTCGCTGGGCGTGGTGGCCGAAGTCATTATTTTCGCCCTGAGCAAAAAGCTGTTCCGCCGTTTTGGCGCGCGCGATCTGCTGCTGCTTTCGGCGATTTGCGGCGTGGCACGCTGGGGTATTATGGGCTGGACGACGGATCTGCCATGGCTGATCGTGGCGCAAATTCTGCACTGCGGCACCTTCACCGTATGTCACCTGGCGGCGATGCGCTATATCGCTGCGCGTGAGGGCGGGGATGTGATTCGTCTGCAGTCGGTCTATTCCGCGGTAGCAATGGGCGGCAGTATTGCGGTGATGACGGTCTTTGCCGGTTTCCTGTATCAACACCTCGGGCACGGCGTCTTCTGGGTAATGGCGCTGGTGGCGCTACCGGCGATGTTTGTTCGACCAAAAGTGGCCGCACGCGCGTAACTACGACTCCAGCATCGCGCGAATATGCTCTTGCTGCTGCGCATTCAGTGATTCAACCGCGTGGATCAACGGCGGCGAGAACAGCGGAAGGGCAACAGGATAGGGGGTGACCACCAGCGCGGCTTCGCGCGGCGCGCCCTCTTTCTGAAAAGCCTGCAACGTCAGATAGCGAATATTGAGCGGCAGCAGCGTCAACTCGCGCAGCTGCTGTTCAATCAGCTCCTCACAGGATTTATCTTCCCCGGTCAACAGCACCACCTGCTTTTCATGGAGATCGGACTCCTGCATCAGCCAGGCGCCGAAAATCACCGCGACCAGGCTCATCTCTTCATCGGAAAAACGCAGGCCAAACTCCGCTTCCAGCTCAAACAGCGCCTCTTTCGTGGTGCGTAACAGCCGGGGATAGAGACGATGGATCTCCTCTGGCAGGCTGTTGTCGATGCCAATTTCAAACAGGGAACGGTCCAGCGCCTGAGACAGATGGATATACAGCTGATCGGTCAGCCCTTGCTCGTCGCTGAAGTTCATCCCGGTCTGCGAGCGAAAACGGGCCACCATGCGCACGATGGCGCGACGCAAACGCTCATCCTGCTGGTGCTTATCCAGCACCGGATCGGGCGTGCGGAGCATCATAAACAGCAGCGCCAGAAACAACTGCTCATCCACATGCGCGCCCTGAGGAACGCGCCGCTTCCAGTGACGGACGATCTCCTGCGCCGTAAAATACTCTCCCCGCGACTGCGTCCAGCTGCGCTGGGCATGGGAAAATTGTGGCGTATTCCCCAGGTGGTGCTGGATAAGGCAATACTGTAAGTAGAGCTGTAAGAACTGGATGTCGCGACACTCAAACTGCCGCTGCAGCTTGCGCGAGCAGAAGTTGATTAACGCCCGCAGGTTAGCATCGTCGTAAAGTGGCCGCGCGATGCCGTGTTGTTTAAGCGCGGTTTTTAACGCTGGCGTAAACTGGTGCGAGACAAACTGCGGGCAAAGGCGGAGCGCCCTGCGCAGCCAGTGCAGCAGGCATAAACGCTGGTTCAGGGCAGTGCCTTCAATCCGGTAGCTGCCGTCGTGGTGCGTGACGATATCCAGCCGGTGATAGCGCTGGATTTCATCGCGCGTCTCGGCTATATCTTGCCGTGCCAGGACGTCGTCCACGCCGTTGGCTGCGATTATGCTCTGTGCGGTGACGGCAGCATCGGGCAGGTAAAGCATTAAAAGCACCTGGCAACGGCGCTGCGAACTGGAAAGCACAGATGGAATTTCAAGCGTCGTCATCTGTCGGGTATCCAGTGTGAATGTTTGATAAGAATAGCTAAAGGATGGGGGCTGAAAAGCGCACCGGCAGGCCTTTCACTCAGGATTGCTGGAGAACATCACAGAATTTTTGACGTGAGGAATTGATGCAGACAGTTAAACACAGTGCGATGGCGTTATTTTTGGCGGTTATCTCCTTCACCACCAGCGCGCACCCTCACAGTTTTATCAGCCTGAAAACCGAACTGGTCACCGACGGCACGCAGTTAAGTGGCCTGAAGATGCGCTGGACGATGGATGAAATCACCTCGGCTGACCTGCTTTATGATGCGGGAAATGCGAAGCCCGGCGATGAAATCTGGAAAAAGCTGGCGGCGGAAGTGATGGCTAACGTGCTGGGTCAGCACTACTTCACCGAGTTCTGGCATAACGGCCAGAAGGTGAAGTTTCTTAACCGACCCACGGAGTATGGTATGTCACGCGACGGGCATCAGGCGGTGCTGACGTTCGTCCTTCCGCTGGCGCACCCGCAGCCGCTGGCAGGGCAAAAATATACTTTTTCCACTTTTGACCCAACCTACTACGTCGACATGCACTACGCCGACGAGAGCGATGTACAGCTTCCGGCCTCGTTGCAGAAAACCTGCAAAATGGCGGTTCACACCCCGAATCCCAGCGAAGAGACGCTGAACTTTGCCGTCTCTCTTGATAAAGAAGATGCGCCACCGGAGGACATGGAGTTGGGTAAACAGTTCGCGCAGGAGGTGACGTTACAATGTCAGTGATCGCTTCTCCGTCCCGCAAATCTCGCCGCTGGCTTCATCTTTGGCCGCTTGCGCTTTTTATACTGTTAGCTATTGGCGGTTCGCTCTGGCTGTGGCAGGCCTGGCCGCAGGTGATGATGAAAAGCATCATCTGGCAGCGCGAGGTGAACCAGCAGATGAGTGGTTTACTGAAAGCGGTGGCGGAGAACCCAAAGAAAGCGGGCGGTTCCCTGCTGGCGTTCAGCTTTATCTACGGGGTGCTGCATGCGCTGGGGCCTGGGCATGGCAAAATCGTTATCACCACCTGGCTTGCGACCCATCCGTCAAAGCTGAAATCGAGCATGGGTCTTACGCTGGCCTCCTCGCTGCTTCAGGGGGGCGTGGCGATTGGGCTGGTTGTCGTAGTGCTTTCACTTCTTCAGCTTCCAGCCCGGCAGCTGCACATGAGTAGCTTCTGGCTGGAAAAGGGGAGCTATGCGCTGGTGGGCGTGCTGGGGCTGATCCTCTGCTGGCGAGCGCTGAAAAAACTGCGCGCGCTGCTGCAAAAACCGCAATTCAGGACTTTTACGCCGCATCACGTTCACGATGAAAACTGTGGCTGCGGACATCAGCATCTGCCGACGCAGGAACAGCTACAGAACGGTGATGACTGGCGTGCGCGGCTGATGATTGTGCTCTCAATGGGGATGCGCCCGTGCTCGGGGGCAATCATGGTGTTGTTGTTCAGCAAGGTGATTGGCGTGTTTGGCTGGGGAATGCTTTCTGCGCTGGCGATGGCGGCTGGAACGTCACTGACGATTTCTTCGCTGGCGTTGCTGGTGCACAGCTTCCGTCAGCTGGCGGTTAAACTCAGCGGCAATAAAACGCCGGTGCTGTGGCGACAGGTCGGATGGACAACGTTCGCGCTGGCGGGCGGGGTGATTCTGCTGGTGGCGGCGGTGACGATGTGGATGAGCGCGGTGCCGGTGGGAAGGGGATTGCGGCCTTTCTGACGTACCTGAGGGATTTTGTAGGCCCGGTAAGCGTAGCGCCACCGGGCATAATACGCTCGATTAACGCTTCAGCGCGTCGCTCAGTTCATCACGCATGTTTGCCAGCATGGCTTTAACGACACGTGGGTTACCGGCAACGATGTTGCCGGTAGACATATAGTTATGGCCGCCGGTGAAATCACACACTATGGCACCTGCTTCACGTGCGATCAGCTCGCCCGCGGCAAAATCCCATGGCTTCAGAGACAGCTCGAAGTATCCGTCAACGCGGCCGGTCGCCACGTAAGCCAGATCCAGCGCAGCAGAACCGGTGCGACGGAAGTCCGCGCATTCGGTGAACAGTTTGCCCAGGATATTCATGTAGGTGGTTGCGTGCTGTTTCGCCTTGAACGGGAAACCGGTCGCCAGGATGGTGCCGTCCAGATCGCGAGCGTTGCTGCAGCGCAGACGGTAGCCGTTCAGCTGTGCGCCCTGACCGCGGGTAGCGGTGAACAGTTCGTTACGCATTGGATCGTAGACAACAGCGACTTCAGTACGGCCTTTGATGCGTACGGCGATAGACACAGAGAAGTGTGGCAGGCGTTTGACGAAGTTGGTGGTGCCATCCAGTGGATCGATAACCCATTGAACATCCTGATCGGTACCTTCATGTTCACCGCTTTCTTCGGTGATGATGGTGTGCTGCGGGTAAGATTTGCGGATCGTTTCGATAATAATCGCTTCTGCGGCTTTATCGACATTCGTCACGAAATCATTGCTGCCTTTCTGGCTGGTTTCTACGGAGTCTGGCGTTTCGTAGTGTTTGGCAATTACATTACCCGCCTTGCGCGCTGCGCGCACGGCGATGGTCAGCATCGGATGCATCGGTCTCTCTCACTGGATGTTAAAGAACAGGAAAATCGGCGCAGAGTATAGCAGCGGGATCGGATTATGTCTCTCGTTTATGATAATATGCCCGAATATTCTTCAGACGCTGAATTCAGACACTAAAAATTATGCTGCAAAACATTCGAATCGTGCTGGTCGAAACATCGCACACCGGCAACATGGGCTCCGTTGCCCGCGCTATGAAAACCATGGGCTTAACGAACCTGTGGCTGGTTAACCCGCTGGTGAAACCAGACTCACAGGCCATCGCCCTGGCCGCCGGAGCCAGCGACGTGATTGGCAACGCGCAGATCGTCGATACCCTCGACGAAGCGCTGGCAGGCTGCAGCCTGGTAGTCGGCACCAGCGCTCGCTCCCGCACATTGCCGTGGCCGATGCTGGACCCGCGCGAATGCGGTCTGAAGA
This sequence comes from Enterobacter cloacae complex sp. IR53030, assembly GCF_049238365.1. Classification (NCBI taxonomy): domain Bacteria; kingdom Pseudomonadati; phylum Pseudomonadota; class Gammaproteobacteria; order Enterobacterales; family Enterobacteriaceae; genus Enterobacter; species Enterobacter cloacae complex sp. IR53030. Next base: position 133,962 of record NZ_JBMKHA010000010.1, on the reverse strand, counting down.
GTGTCTCTGAGGCAGAACAGGCGCCGGTTGCGCTGGTGTTTGGCCGTGAGCGTGTTGGCCTGACCAACGACGAACTGCAGAAATGCCACTACCATGTGGCGATTGCCGCCAACCCGGAATACAGCTCGCTGAACCTGGCGATGGCAGTGCAGGTGATCGCCTACGAAGTGCGTATGGCGTGGCTGGCGACGCAGGAGAAAGAGGTAGAGCCTAAAGAAGAGACGGCCTACCCGCTGGTGGATGACCTGGAGCGTTTCTATGGTCACCTGGAGCAGACGCTGCTTTCGACCGGCTTTATTCGTGAAGGCCATCCAGGCCAGGTGATGAACAAGCTGCGCCGTCTGTTCACCCGCGCCCGCCCGGAAAGCCAGGAGCTAAACATCCTGCGCGGCATTCTGGCGTCGATTGAGCAGAAGAATAAAGAGTAGTGTCGTCTGTTCGCCGGGTGGCGCTTCGCTTACCCGACCTACAAAACCCGTAGCCCGTGCAAGCGCAGCGCCGCCGGGCAAAAGGATACGGCACAGAAGGTTAAATACCTGACTAAAACAGTCAAGTAAATAGTTGACCATTTTAGTCAGGAATGTCAGACTTGGCCCTGCTATGCAATACCCCCATTTTACAATAAAAAACCCCGGGCAGGGGCGAGTTTGAGGTTAAGTAAGACATGAGACTGACATCTAAAGGGCGTTATGCCGTGACCGCGATGCTGGACGTTGCGCTCAACTCCGAAGCGGGCCCGGTTCCGTTGGCTGATATTTCTGAACGACAAGGGATCTCCCTCTCCTATCTGGAACAGCTGTTCTCCAGACTGCGTAAAAATGGACTGGTTTCCAGCGTTCGTGGCCCGGGCGGCGGTTATCTGCTGGGTAAAGACGCGGGCAGTATTGCAGTGGGTGAAGTGATTAGCGCAGTTGACGAATCCGTCGACGCGACCCGTTGCCAGGGTAAAGGCGGCTGCCAGGGCGGCGATAAGTGCCTGACCCACGCGCTGTGGCGCGATCTGAGCGACCGTCTGACCGGCTTCCTGAACAACATCACCCTCGGTGAGCTGGTGAATAACCAGGAAGTTCTGGATGTATCAGGCCGTCAGCACAGCCATGATTCCCAACGCAGCACCCGCGCGCAGGACGCCATCGACGTCAAACTGCGCGCGTAATAAAACGATAAGTATTTCAGAATCAGGCCGGGGCACAGCGCCCCGCGTACTCGGTCGTACATCCAGCCGGTTGCCTGATTCCTTGCATTGAAGCGATGTACGGAGTTTATAGAGCAATGAAATTACCGATTTATCTCGATTACTCCGCAACCACGCCGGTGGACCCGCGTGTTGCCGAGAAAATGATGCAGTGTCTGACCCTGGACGGAAACTTTGGTAACCCAGCTTCCCGTTCACACCGTTTTGGCTGGCATGCTGAAGAGGCGGTTGATATCGCCCGTAATCAGATTGCTGACCTGGTGGGTGCCGACCCGCGTGAGATTGTTTTCACCTCCGGTGCGACCGAATCCGACAACCTGGCGATCAAAGGTGCAGCCAACTTTTATCAGAAAAAAGGCAAGCACATTATCACCAGCAAAACCGAACACAAAGCCGTGCTGGACACCTGCCGTCAGCTGGAGCGTGAAGGGTACGAAGTGACGTACCTGGCGCCGCAGAGCAACGGGATCATCGACCTGAAAGAGCTCGAAGCAGCGATGCGTGATGACACCATTCTGGTCTCCATCATGCACGTCAACAACGAAATCGGCGTCGTTCAGGACATCGCCACCATCGGCGAAATGTGCCGTGCGCGCGGTATTATCTACCACGTAGATGCGACCCAGAGCGTGGGTAAACTGCCTATCGACCTGAGCCAGCTGAAAGTGGACCTGATGTCCTTCTCCGGCCACAAAATCTATGGCCCGAAAGGGATCGGCGCGCTGTACGTTCGTCGTAAGCCACGTATCCGCATCGAAGCACAGATGCACGGCGGCGGTCACGAGCGCGGCATGCGTTCCGGTACGCTGCCTGTTCACCAGATCGTGGGCATGGGCGAAGCATACCGCATTGCGAAAGAAGAGATGGAAACCGAGATGGCACGCCTGCGCACGCTGCGTAACCGTCTGTGGGACGGCGTGAAGGATATGGAAGAAGTGTATCTGAACGGCGATCTCGAGCAGGGCGCGCCAAACATCCTCAATGTCAGCTTCAACTATGTTGAAGGCGAGTCGCTGATCATGGCCCTCAAAGACCTGGCCGTTTCTTCCGGTTCTGCCTGTACGTCTGCAAGCCTGGAGCCATCCTACGTGCTGCGCGCGCTGGGTATGACTGACGAGCTGGCACACAGCTCTATCCGTTTCTCTTTAGGTCGTTTCACTACCGAAGAAGAGATTGACTACACCATCAAGCTGGTTCGTAACTCCATCGGCCGTCTGCGTGACCTTTCTCCACTGTGGGAAATGTTTAAGCAGGGCGTGGATCTGAACAGCATTGAATGGTCACATCACTAATCGGTACATAAGGAGAATTCAATCATGGCATACAGCGAAAAAGTCATCGATCATTACGAAAACCCGCGCAACGTTGGCTCTTTTGACAACAGCGACGAATCTGTTGGTAGCGGCATGGTGGGTGCACCGGCGTGCGGCGACGTGATGAAGTTGCAGATTAAAGTCAACAATGAAGGTATCATTGAAGACGCGCGCTTCAAGACCTACGGCTGCGGTTCTGCCATTGCGTCCAGCTCCCTGGTCACTGAATGGGTGAAGGGCAAGTCTCTGGACGAAGCACAGGCAATCAAGAACACGGATATTGCTGAAGAACTCGAACTGCCACCAGTGAAAATTCACTGTTCTATTCTGGCAGAAGACGCGATCAAAGCCGCCATTGCGGATTACAAAAGCAAACGTGAAGCAAAATAATTGAGGTTTGAGTATGTCGATTACCCTTAGCGACAGCGCTGCCGCGCGAGTAAGCTCTTTTCTGGCGAACCGTGGTAAAGGCTTTGGCCTGCGACTGGGCGTACGTACCTCCGGCTGTTCTGGTATGGCTTACGTACTGGAGTTTGTTGACGAGCCGGCGTCTGATGACACCGTGTTTGAAGACAAGGGCGTGAAGGTGGTGGTCGATGGCAAAAGCCTGCAATTCCTCAACGGCACTCAGCTGGACTTCGTCAAAGAAGGCCTGAACGAAGGGTTCAAATTCACGAACCCGAACGTCAAAGACGAGTGTGGTTGCGGCGAAAGCTTCCACGTTTAACCGCGCGTCATCCTAAACCCCACCGTGGCTTTGCTGCGCGTGGGGTTTGTTCTAACAGGCTACCCCTGAGATTGTTATGGATTACTTCACTCTCTTCGGACTACCCGCTCAATACCCGATCGATCTTCAGGCGCTGACGGTCCGTTTTCAGGATTTGCAGCGTCAGTATCATCCGGATAAATTCGCCAGCGGGACGCAGGCCGAGCAGTTGGCTGCAGTTTCGCACTCTGCCACCATTAACCAGGCCTGGCAGACGCTGCGTCATCCGCTGGCGCGTGCTGAATATCTGCTCTCGCTCCACGGTTTTGATCTGGCGAGCGAACAGCATACCGTTCGCGATACGGCGTTTCTGATGGAACAGCTGGAGCTGCGCGAAGAGCTGGATGAGATTGAACAGGCCAAAGACGAAGCGCGCCTGGAAAGCTTTATCACGCGCGTGAAGGGTATGTTTGATACCCGCCATCAGCAGATGGTGGAGCAACTGAACAACGAGACCTGGGACGTGGCGGCAGACACTGTGCGCAAACTCCGTTTTCTCGATAAACTGCGAAGCAGTGCTGAACAACTCGAAGAAAAGCTGCTCGATTTTTAATTTCGGAAGCAATTATGGCCTTATTACAAATTAGTGAGCCTGGCTTAAGTGCCGCACCGCACCAGCGTCGTCTGGGGGTGGGTATTGACCTGGGCACCACCAATTCTCTCGTGGCGACCGTGCGTAGCGGCCAGGCGGAAACGCTGGCTGACGAGCAGGGCCGCCATCTGCTGCCTTCCGTGGTCCACTACCAGCAGCAGGGTCACGCGGTAGGCTACGACGCGCGCGCCAACGCCGCGCGCGATCCGGCCAACACCATCAGCTCGGTTAAGCGCATGATGGGCCGTTCGCTGGCCGATATTCAGACCCGTTACCCGCATCTGCCGTATCAGCTTCAGGCCAGTGAAAACGGCCTGCCGATGATCGCGACCGAGGCTGGTCTGCTGAACCCGATCCGTGTTTCTTCGGACATCCTGAAGGTGCTGGCAGCGCGCGCTACGGCGACGCTCGGCGGCGATCTCGACGGCGTGGTGATTACCGTTCCGGCCTATTTTGACGATGCACAGCGTCAGGGCACCAAGGACGCCGCCCGTCTGGCGGGCCTGCACGTATTACGCCTGCTGAACGAACCGACGGCGGCGGCCATTGCCTACGGCCTCGACTCCGGTCAGGAAGGGGTGATTGCCGTTTACGACCTCGGCGGCGGTACCTTTGATATCTCCATCCTGCGCTTAAGCCGTGGCGTATTTGAAGTGCTGGCGACCGGCGGGGATTCCGCGCTGGGCGGCGATGACTTCGACCATCTGCTGGCGGATTACATTCGTGAGCAGGCGGGGATTGCCGATCGCAGCGATGCGCGCGTCCAGCGTGAACTGCTGGATGCCGCCATCGACGCCAAAATTGCCCTCAGCGATGCGCAGACGGTTACCGTGAACGTGGCGGGCTGGCAGGGTGAAATCTCCCGTGACCAGTTTAACGATCTGATCGCACCTTTGGTGAAACGCACGCTGCTGGCCTGCCGTCGCGCATTGAAAGATGCGGGCGTTGAGGCTGACGAGGTGCTGGAAGTGGTCATGGTCGGCGGTTCTACCCGTGTGCCGCTGGTGCGCGAACGTGTAGGTGAGTTCTTTGGCCGCACGCCGCTGACCGCCATCGATCCGGACAAAGTGGTTGCCGTGGGTGCGGCCATTCAGGCCGATATTCTGGTCGGCAACAAGCCGGACAGTGAAATGCTGCTGCTGGACGTTATCCCGCTGTCCCTTGGTTTAGAAACCATGGGTGGCCTGGTGGAGAAAGTCATCCCGCGTAACACCACCATTCCGGTGGCGCGCGCGCAGGAGTTCACCACCTTTAAAGACGGCCAGACTGCGATGTCCATCCACGTCATGCAGGGCGAACGCGAACTGGTGCAGGACTGCCGCTCTCTGGCGCGCTTTGCACTGCGCGGTATCCCGGCATTGCCAGCGGGCGGGGCGCATATTCGCGTTACCTTCCAGGTTGATGCGGACGGCCTGCTGAGCGTCACGGCGATGGAAAAATCCACCGGCGTGGAATCGTCCATCCAGGTGAAGCCGTCCTACGGCCTGACCGATGGCGAGATCGCCTCCATGATTCAGGACTCAATGAGCTACGCCGAGCAGGATGTGAAGGCGCGTATGCTGGCGGAACAGAAAGTGGAAGCCGCACGCGTGCTGGAAAGCCTGACCGGGGCACTCAATGCCGATGCCGCGCTGTTAAGCGCCGCTGAGCGTCAGGTGATTGACGAGGCTGCCGCGCACTTAAGCGTCGTCGCCATGGGCAGTGATGCTGACGCAATAGAAGAAGCCATTAAAAACGTTGATAAACAAACCCAGGACTTCGCCGCTCGCCGCATGGACAAATCCGTCCGCGTCGCGCTGAAAGGCCAGTCCGTGGACGAGGTTTAATATGCCAAAGATTGTTATTTTGCCTCATGCGGACCTGTGTCCGGATGGCGCTGTTCTGGAAGCGAAGACCGGTGAAACCATTCTCGATGTTGCCCTGCGCGCAGGTATCGAAGTGGAACACGCCTGTGAAAAATCCTGTGCCTGCACTACCTGTCACTGCATCGTGCGTGAAGGTTTTGACTCGCTCGCCGAAAGCACCGAAGACGAAGACGACATGCTGGATAAAGCATGGGGTCTGGAGCCAGACAGCCGCTTAAGCTGCCAGGCCGCGGTGACCGACGAAGATCTGGTCGTGGAATTCCCACGCTACACTATCAACCACGCACGCGAGCATTAATATGGGACTGAAGTGGACAGACAGCCGTGAGATCGGCGAAGCGCTCTACGACGCGAACCCGGATCTCGATCCGAAAACCGTACGATTCACCGACATGCACCAGTGGATCTGCGATTTAGACGATTTCGACGACGATCCAAACGCATCCAATGAAAAAATTCTGGAGGCGATTCTGTTAGTCTGGTTAGATGAAGCAGAGTAAATCACTTAACGGGCTGCCTTCAGGCGGCCCGTTTGCTAATAAGGATAAATAAAATGACCGAAGCGATGAAGATTACGCTCTCTACGCAGCCTGCCGACGCGCGCTGGGGCGAGAAAGCCAGCTACAGCATCAATAACGACGGTATTACCCTGCACCTGACGGGCAACGATGATTTGGGCCAGATCCAGCGCGCCGCGCGCAAAATCGACGGTCTGGGGATCAAACATGTCTCGCTGGAAGGCGAAGGCTGGGACACCGACCGCAGCTGGGCATTCTGGGCGGGGTACAAAGGTCCGAAAGGCACCCGCAAAATTGAGTGGGCAAACCTCGACGAAGCCGGTCAGAAAGAGCTGGAAAGCCGCCTGCAGATCATCGACTGGGTACGCGACACCATCAACGCCCCGGCGGAAGAGTTAGGTCCTGAGCAGCTGGCGCAGCGCGCCGTTGACCTGCTGTGCGGCGTGGCGGGCGACAAAATGTCCTACCGTATTACCAAAGGTGAAGACCTGCGCGAGCAGAACTATATGGGTATCCACACCGTAGGCCGTGGCTCTGAGCGACCTCCGGTCCTGCTGGCGCTGGATTACAACCCAACCGGCGATAAAGAAGCGCCTGTCTTTGCCTGCCTGGTCGGCAAAGGCATTACTTTTGACACCGGCGGCTACAGCCTGAAGCAGAGCGCCTTCATGGACTCCATGAAGTCCGACATGGGCGGCGCGGCAACCATTACTGGTGCGCTGGCGTTCGCGATTACCCGCGGCCTGAACAAGCGCGTGAAGCTTTACCTGTGCTGCGCCGACAACATGGTCAGCGGCAATGCCTTCAAGCTGGGCGACATCATTCGCTATCGCAACGGCAAAAATGTTGAAGTGATGAACACCGATGCCGAAGGCCGCCTGGTGCTGGCTGATGGCCTGATTGACGCCTCTGCGCAGAAACCTGAGCTGATTATCGACATGGCGACCCTGACCGGTGCGGCGAAAACCGCCCTGGGGAACGACTACCATGCGCTGTTCAGCTTCGATGACAAGCTGGCCGCACGCCTGCTGGCAAGCGCTGCTGCGGAAAACGAGCCATTCTGGCGTCTGCCGCTGGCCGAGTTCCACCGCAGCCAGCTGCCGTCCAACTTTGCCGAGCTGAATAACACCGCAAGCGCGGCGTATCCGGCAGGGGCAAGTACCGCAGCAGGCTTCCTGTCTCACTTCGTTGAGAACTATCACGAAGGCTGGCTGCACATCGACTGCTCCGCAACCTACCGTAAAGCAGCGGTAGAACAGTGGTCCGCGGGTGCGACCGGTCTGGGCGTGCGTACCGTGGCGAACCTGCTGACGGCTGAGTAACCTTTTTTGCCGGGTGGCGCTACGCTTACCCGGCCTACAAAACCCGTAGGCCCGTGCAAGCGTAGCGCCGCCGGGCAATTGTGAAGTAGCCAAACTATGTCCGAAACCAAAAACGAATTAGAAACTCTGCTGGAACAGGCGGCCACCGAGCCCGCTCACCGTCCGGCATTTTTCCGCACGTTGCTGGAATCTACCGTCTGGGTGCCAGGCACCGCGGCGGAAGGTGAGCAGGTTGTGGAAGACAGCGCGCTGGATCTGCTGCACTGGGAGAAAGACGACGGCTCTTCAGTGATCCCGTTCTTTTCCTCACTGGAAGCGCTGCAGGAAGCTGTGGAAGATGAACAGGCATTCGTGGTGATGCCGGTGCGTACGCTGTTTGAAATGACGTTGGGCCAGACCCTGTTCCTCAACGCCAAACTGCCAACCGGGAAAGAGTTCACCCCGCGTGAAATCAGTCACCTGATGGGTGAAGAGGGCAATCCGCTCAGCACTCAGGAAGTGCTGGAAGGGGGGGAAACGCTGCTGCTCTCCGAAGTGGCCGAGCCGCCCGCGCAGATGATTGATTCCCTGACCACGCTCTTCAAAACGCTCAAGCCCGTCAGGCGCGCATTCCTCTGCTCCATTAAAGAAAATGCCGACGAGCAACCAGTGCTGCTGATCGGTATTGAAGCAGATGGCGATATCGACGACATCATTCAGGCGGCGGGAAGCGTGGCGACCGACACGCTGCCGGGCGACGAGCCGATTGATATCTGCCAGGTGACGAAAGGTGAGAAGGGCATCAGCCATTTTATTACCGAGCACATCACGCCGTTTTATGAGCGTCGCTGGGGCGGGTTCCTGCGCGATCTCAAAACCAACCGCATTATCTGATGACGCGGGGTGAACTTCACCCCGTTGCTTCCAGCAGCAGTAAATCCATCAGCAGCACCAGATTCGACTCAAATGACGTCACGCCTGCTGCTTCAGCAGCGAAATGTACCGCTTCGTCATAGAGGGCAAAGTGTACGTCCGCCATCCCCGCCAGCGTATTGGCCGAGGCGCGGGTAAACGCGACGACGGTCATCCCGACGTTTTTGGCAATTCGCGCTTTATCCAGCACCTGCTCCGTTTCGCCGCTGCGTGAAACGGCAATGAACACCTGATAGCGGGCGGCGTTGCTGAGAAAAATGTTCCGGCTGTCCCCCGGCCCGGAGATAAATGCCGTTTTGCCCAACACCTGCAATTTCTTGGTCAGGTATTCGGCAAACAGATAGGAAAACCCGGCACCGTAGAGAAAAAAGCTCTCTTTCTGGCGCAGCAGATTGGCAAACTGCTGGCGTTTGTCCTGGGTGACCCACTGAAAAGTTTGCTGATAGTTGGCGATGAATTGATTAAAAAGGGCAGGCAGCTCAGGGAGCGATTGCCCCTGAACGGCGATATGCGGCGTGTCAGAAAGCAGCTGCTTGCAGTGCCAGATAAACTCGCTAAAACCGCTGAACCCCAGCTTCTGACACAGCCGCATAATGGTGGCGGTAGAAACAAATGTCGCCTGCGCCAGCTCGCGCACCGTGATATTGCCCACCAGCAGCGGATGCTCCGTGAGGTGGGCGAGGACGCGATACTCCGCGCGGGTCAGTGACGCCCCGCGCGTTAACAGCGTGGCCAGGCGGTTATCCATTATTTTGCCGGTTCAACCGGCAGATCGTCTCGCGCACCCCATTCGCTCCAGGCGCCGTCGTAAAGAGTGACGTCGTTAACCCCGAGGGTGGCAAGTGCCAGAATCACCACGCAGGCCGTTACGCCGGAACCGCAGCTGGCAATGATCGGACGATGTAAATCCACACCCGCACGGTCAAAAATGGCGCGCAGTTCATCGGTGGTTTTCAGCTCCCCTTCAAAAACCAGATCGCCCCACGGCACGTTCAGCGCGCCCGGAATATGTCCACGCTTCAGACCCGGACGCGGTTCATCCGCTTCGGCATTAAAGCGAGGAGCAGGACGGGCATCGACAATTTGCGCCGTCTTCTCGTGGCTAACGACCAGTACGTCAGTCAGACGTTTGACGACGTGTGCGTCAAATGTGGCATCAAAATCACCTTCCGGCAGCGTGACATCACCCTGCTGAAGCGGCAGGTCATCACGCTTCCAGCCCGCCAGACCGCCTGCCAGAATTGATACTTTCTCTACGCCAAACTGTTTTAACATCCACCACGCGCGCGGTGCGGAAAAGAGGTTGCCCTCATCGTAAACAACCAGATGCTTGTCCCGGCTCACGCCCAGCTCGCGCATCGCCACGGAAAAGGCTTCCGGGCGCGGCAGCATGTGCGGCAGGGGAGAGTTGTGATCGGAGAGGGCTTCAATATCAAAAAATACCGCGCTAGGCAGATGGCCGGCACGGTATTCACCGGGAACATCGCGGTGCTCCTGCCCCGGAGGGGCCATCCGCGCGTCAATAATCTGGACTTCCGGGTCGTCGCCGTGCTCAATCAGCCAGTCGGCGGCGACAAAATATGAGGTGGACATGGGATGCCTCCATTCTTTTCCGTAAAAAAGGATTGTCGGTGTTTTTTATGACACCGACAAGCAAACCACGTTCAACTCGCGAGCAAGCCCCTATTTTTTCACCGTTTCGCCATTCTGCCAGGCCTTTTGCAGCGCGGGCCAGTAGTCGCGGTTGGCTTCGATCATCTCATCCAGAATTGCTTTCGCGTGCGCCATGGTCGGCACGGTGCGGTTCAGGGTGAAGGCCTGCAGGGCTTTCTCATAACTGCCTTCGATGGTCGCCTCCACCAGCAGCTGTTCGGATGCCAGCTGCTGTTGCAGCAGGGTCTGATGGAAAAGCGGCACCCGACCGATGCGCACAGGCTCTGGTCCTTCGGAGGTGATATAGGCGGGCACTTCCACCATCGCATCGTATGGCAGGTTGGTAATCGCCCCGCGGTTTTCCACCATCACCAGATGGCGGCTGCGCAGGTTAAAGGCCAGCGAGCAGGCCACGTCGACGATAAACTCGCCGTGGACGCCCACGTGGAAGGCATCCGGCAGGATCCCGGTGCGCTTGTACTCTTGCGCAGCAGCAAAGAGTTTTTTCTCACGCCCGTCCATCACTTCGTTAGCGCGGGTATAGTCCGGGTTCTGATGCTCCACAATCTGGTTTGGCATCAGGTAATACTGCAGATACGGGTTCGGCAGGTACTCCGGGAAGTTATCCATGACGGGCTTGATGTTGCGCCAGGTCTTCACCCAGGAGGGATCGGAATGTTGCGGATCGGTTTTGGCGGCGTCTTCCGTCAACAGGCCAAACTTCGCGATATGTTTGCGCAGTTCGGGCAGCTTGTCTTCGCCGTCCACCAGCACGCGGGTAAACCAGCCGAAGTGGTTCAGGCCGAAATAGTCCACCTCCAGCTTGTGGCGATCCACGCCCAGAATGGCGCCCATATTGCGCATTGCGGCGACGGGCATATCGCAGATGTTCAGCACCCGCGCGTTCGGGCGCAGGCGGCGCACGCCTTCCGCCACTATCGCTGCCGGGTTGGAGTAGTTCACGATCCAGGCTTTTTCATGCGCGTAGCGATCCACCCGATCGATAAGCTCGACCATCGGCAGGATCGTGCGCAGTCCGTACGCCAGGCCGCCGGGACCGCAAGTCTCCTGGCCGACCACGCCGTGCCGCAGTGGGATCTTCTCATCCTGCTCGCGCATTTTATACTGACCGACCCGCATCTGGGCGAAGACGAAATGTGCGCCGCTGAACGCCACTTCCGGGTCAGTGGTGACGGTGAATTTGATGCTTTCACTGTGGTCACGAATCACTTTCTCAACCACCGGCGCGATGGTGTTCTGACGCGCCTCGTCGATGTCATAGAGGCGGATTTCGGCCAGCGGGAAGTCATGCAGACGTACCATCAGGCTTTTCACAATACCCGGCGTGTAGGTGCTGCCGCCACCGGCAATCGACAGAATAAAGGGGGGTGTAAACATCTTTAGCTCCTTTCAGAGAAACGTCTCAACGGCTTCTCGCATTTTTTTGACATGCAGCCCGTAGACCACCTGAACGTTGTTACCTTGTTTGATGACCCCTTTCGCGCCGGTCGCTTTCAGGCGCGGCTCGTCGATGATGTCGACGTCCTTCACCGTGACGCGTAAGCGGGTATAGCAGTTATCCACAACCTCAATATTCTCCCTGCCGCCGAGTCCCACTACGATGGACTCACCCAGCCCGTCGTTATTGCCCCTCGCCTGGTACTCCTGCTTGCTGTAGAGACGTGTCTCCTGATCCTCATCCTCACGGCCTGGGGTCTTCATGTTGAAGCGCAGAATAAGGAAGCGGAACACCGTGAAGTAGAGGGAAAACATGATCAGCCCTACCAGGATGTACATTGGCCAGTTGGATTTCTCCGTGCCGAGCGGCAGGTTGTAGAGAATGAAATCAATGATCCCGTTGGCACCGATGGCGTGAACGCCAAATAGCGAGAACAGCATCATGCCGATGCCGGTCAGCACCGCGTGAACCACGAACAGCAGCGGTGCGACGAACAGGAAGGAGAACTCAATCGGCTCGGTGACGCCGACCAGCAGCGAGGTCAGCGCCGCCGGGATCAAAATGGCTTTCGCAACGGCTTTGCGTTCCGGTTTTGCGGTCATATACATCGCCAGCGCGGCGGCGGGCAGGCCGAACATTTTGCTGATGCCGCGCGCGTCCCACACCACAGTGCTGCTGAGCTGCTTCACCTCCGGGCAGGCCATTTCGGCGAAGTAGATATTGCGCGCGCCCTGATAGGTTGCGCCGCACACCTCCTGCGTCCCCCCGAGTTCGGTATAGAGGAACGGGGTATAAACCAGATGATGCAGGCCAGTCGGTACCAGAATGCGCTCAAGGAAACCGTAAATGGCTACGCCGAACGGGCCTGAGCCTTTAATGGCCAGCGCCAGCGCGCTAATCCCGTGCTGAGCGTACGGCCAGAGTTCGCTCATTACCACGCCGAGCAGCATGGAGACGGGCAGCATCACAATCGCGACAAAGCAGTGGCCGGAGTAAATCGCCATCGCACCGTTAAACTGTACGCCGGAATATTTGTTGTACAGGTAGCCGGAGAGCGCCCCGGTCAGGATCCCGGCGAAAACACCCATCTCCAGCACCTGAACGCCAAGCACCATGCTTTGACCCGCGGCTTTCATCTGCCCGGCAGGCGCCAGCTCACCCTGAAGCTGTAACGTTACGTTCATGGCGTTGATAAACACCACGAAGGTCACCAGACCAATCAGCGCCGCGTAGCCTTTATCGCGCGTGGCCAGGCCAATCGGGATCCCGACGGCAAACACCAGCGCCAGGTTGACCAGCACCGACACGGCGGATTTGGCGATCAGCTGGCCGATACTCTGAATGAGCGGATGGCCAAGAAACGGCAGGTACTCGGCCAGGTTGCCGTTACCCAATACGTTACCAAAGGCGATAAACAGACCGACGATCGGTAAGATAAGTACGGGACCGTACAATGATTTTCCGAAATTTTGTAGGGCGTTCACGGCTCGTTTCATGGCTTTCTCTCTTATTGAACCGCGCACTCGGGGTGCGTCATGGTCATAAAACTAGCAGGCTCCTGATGCTTTTATCCAGCTATCTTATTGTTTTAAAAACAAATGACGTGAAAGGTAACATGTGACGTTATGCTCTGTGATCGCGGTTCCACCTCCACGCCGCCGGACATGGCGATTCTGCGAGGCGCTTTCAAGATTCTAAAATTGGACTTTTTGTATAAACGAAACTTGCGGATAATACTTATCCGGACGACGACCAACAGGCCCCCTCAGGCCAGGGACAAAGGATGAAACCGTTTCGCTTAGCCGCGATCTCTCTCGCGCTGCTTACCACATTTACGCTTGTCGGCTGTGACAACAGCGACGATAAATCTCAGACTGCGGCTCCCGCAGCATCCACCACATCAACCCCGAAAGCGGCTGAAAAGCCTGATGCAGAAAAACTGGCAAAACTGGCGGCACAGAGCCAGGGCAAAGCATTAACCCTACTGGATGCCTCTGAAGTACAGCTGGACGGCGCCGCCACGCTGGTGTTGACCTTCTCTGTTCCGTTGAATCCCGACCAGGATTTCGCGAAAACAGTGCATGTCGTGGATAAGAAAAGTGGCAAGGTTGACGGGGCGTGGGAACTTGCGCCTAACCTGAAAGAGCTTCGCCTGCGTCATCTGGAGCCCAACCGTAATCTGGTTGTCACCGTCGAACGTGGTTTACAGGCGCTGAACAAAGCAACGTTCGACATTGATTATGAAAAAGCGATCACCACCCGGGATGTCGAACCGACGGTCGGTTTTGCCAGCCGCGGATCGCTGCTGCCGGGCAAAGTGGTGGAAGGGCTGCCGGTGATGGCGCTCAACGTCAACAATGTGGACGTCAATTTCTACCGCGTGAAGCCGGAATCGCTGGCTTCCTTTGTCAGTCAGTGGGAGTACCGTAACTCCCTGACCAACTGGGAATCCGACAACCTGCTGAAGATGGCGGAACTGGTTTATACCGGTCGCTTTGATCTCAATCCGGCGCGCAATACCCGTGAAAAACTGCTCCTGCCGCTCAAGGATATCAAGCCGCTCCAGCAGTCTGGCGTCTATATCGCGGTCATGAACCAGGCCGGACACTACAACTACAGCAATGCCGCAACCCTCTTTACCCTGAGCGATGTCGGGTTATCCGCTCACCGTTACCACAACCGCCTGGACATCTTTACCCAGAGTCTGGAAAACGGTGCGGCGCAGTCCGGTGTCACCGTCACGCTGCTGAATGACAAAGGGCAGACCCTTGCCGAGGCGAAAAGCGATGCGGACGGTCATGCGACGCTTGAAACCGACAAAGAGGCCGCGCTGATTCTGGCGAGCAAAGATGGCCAGACCACGCTGCTTGATCTCAAACTTCCGGCGCTCGATCTGGCGGAGTTTGATATCGCCGGTAATCCGGGCTACAGCAAGCAGTTCTTTATGTTTGGTCCGCGCGATCTCTATCGTCCGGGTGAAACCGTGATCCTCAACGGCTTACTGCGCGACAGCGACGGAAAGCCGCTCCCCGACCAGCCTGTGAAGCTTGACGTGTTGCGTCCGGATGGACAGGTGGCGCGCACGATGGTCGTTAAGCCAGAAAACGGGCTCTATCGTTTTAACTATCCGCTGGATAGCGGTGCGCAGACCGGCATGTGGCATATCCGCGCGAACACAGGTGATAACCAGCAGCGTCTGTGGGATTTCCACGTGGAAGATTTCATGCCTGAGCGTATGGCGCTGAATCTGACGGGTCAAAAAGCACCGGTTTCCCCGCAGGATGACGTGGACTTTAACGTAGTGGGCTATTACCTGTACGGTGCGCCCGCTAATGGGAATTCACTGCAGGGCCAGCTTTTCCTCCGCCCACTGCGTGAGGCCGTGCCTGCACTGCCAGGCTTCCAGTTTGGGGACATCGCTGAGGAAAACCTGAGCCGCAGTCTGGATGAAGTGCAGCTTACGCTGGACGAACAGGGGCGCGGGCAGGTTACGACTGAAAGCCAGTGGAAAGAAGTGCACTCGCCGCTACAGCTGATCCTGCAGGCCAGCCTGCTGGAGTCGGGCGGTCGCCCGGTGACGCGTCGCGCTGAGCAGGCCATCTGGCCGGCGGCTGAACTGCCGGGTATCCGTCCTCAGTTCGCCAGCAAGGCCGTATACGACTACCGCACGGATACCACCGTCAACCAACCCATTGTTGACGAAAACGGTAATGCCAGCTTTGACATCGTTTATGCCGATGCCAGCGGGGCGAAAAAAGCGGTATCCGGCTTACAGGTGCGCCTGATCCGCGAGCGCCGCGACTACTTCTGGAACTGGTCTGAGAGCGAAGGCTGGCAGTCTCAGTTCGATCAAAAGGATCTGGTTGAAGGTGAACAGGAGCTTAGCCTCAAGGCCGATGAAACCGGCAAGGTCACTTTCCCGGTGGAGTGGGGCTCATACCGTCTGGAGGTGAAAGCGCCTGATGAGATGGTCAGTAGCGTGCGCTTCTGGGCGGGATACAGCTGGCAGGATAACAGCGATGGCACGGGGGCAGCACGCCCTGACCGCGTGACGCTGAAGCTGGATAAACCCGCTTATCAGCCAGGCGATACCATCCAGCTGCATATCGCTGCACCCGCCGCAGGCAAGGGTTATGCCATGATCGAATCCAGCGAAGGGCCGCTGTGGTGGAAAGAGATCGACGTACCGGCAAACGGGCTCGATCTCTCGATTCCGGTCGATAAAGCCTGGAAACGTCACGATCTCTACCTCAGCACACTGGTGGTGCGCCCTGGGGATAAATCGAAATCCGCTACGCCGAAACGCGCGGTTGGTCTGCTGCATCTGCCGATGGGAGACGAAAATCGTCGCCTGAACATTGCGCTCGATAACCCGCAGAAAATGCGGCCAAATCAGACGCTCTCTGTGAAGGTGAAAGCCAGCGTGAAAGAGGGGGCGGTTCCACAGAAAGTGAACGTGCTGGTTTCGGCAGTGGACAGCGGTGTGCTGAACATTACCGATTACGTTACGCCAGATCCGTGGCAGGCGTTCTTCGGCCAGAAGCGCTACGGCGCGGATATCTACGATATCTACGGCCAGGTCATTGAAGGACAGGGCCGCATGGCGGCGCTGCGCTTCGGCGGTGATGGCGATGAACTGAAGCGCGGCGGCAAACCGCCGGTGAACCACGTCACCATTATTGCCCAGCAGGCTCAGCCGGTTATGCTGGATGCTAACGGGGAAGGTACCGTTACGCTGCCGATTGGGGACTTCAACGGCGAGCTGCGCCTGATGGCACAGGCCTGGACGGAAGATGATTTTGGCAGCAGTGAAAGCAAAGTTGTGGTGGCCGCACCGGTCATTACCGAGCTGAATACCCCGCGTTTCCTGGCGAGTGGAGATACCTCGCGCCTGACGCTGGATCTGACCAACCTTACCGACCAGCCGCAAACGCTGAACGTTGCCCTGACTGCGACAGGCAAACTGTCCCTGGAGGGCGCGCCGCCGCAGCCGGTTCAGCTGCCGCCGGGCGCGCGTAGCACCCTGTTTATTCCAGTACGTGCGCTGGAAGGCTATGGCGACGGTGAGGTGACGGCACAGGTTACCGGCCTGCAGCTTCCGGGCGAAACCTTCGCACCGCAGCAGAAAAGCTGGAAAATCGGTGTACGTCCGGCATTCCCGGCACAGACGGTCAATACCGGAGCGATGCTGAACCCGGGTGAATCCTGGACCGCACCGGCGCAGCATAGTAGCGGTTTCTCTCCCGCCACTCTGGAGGGGCAACTCCTGCTGAGCGGTAAACCACCGCTCAACCTGGCGCGCTATATTCGTGAACTGCAGGCGTATCCGTATGGCTGTCTGGAACAAACCACGAGTGGCCTGTTCCCGTCGCTCTACACCAACGCGGCGCAGCTCACCGCGCTTGGTATTAAGGGCGACACGGATGACAAGCGCCGTGCTGCCATTGATATTGGGATCTCGCGTCTGCTGCAGATGCAGCGCGAGGAGGGCGGTTTTGCGTTGTGGGATAAAAACGGCCCGGAAGAGTACTGGTTAACCGCCTATGTCACTGACTTCCTGGTGCGTGCAGGCGAGCAAGGCTACAGCGTGCCTGCCGAAGCCGTGAATAACGCCAATAGCCGCCTGCTGCGCTACCTGCAGGATCCGGGCATGATGTCCATTCGCTACAGCGACGACACCCAGGCCAGCAAATTTGCCGTACAGGCTTATGCCGCTCTGGTGCTGGCGCGCCAGCAAAAAGCACCGCTGGGTGCGCTGCGCGAAATCTGGGATCGTCACGCTCAGGCTGCTTCCGGGCTGCCGCTGATGCAGCTGGGTATGGCGCTCAAACTGATGGGCGATGCCCCACGCAGCCAGCAGGCACTGGACCTGGCGCTCAAAACGCCGCGTAACGACAGCAAAAACTGGATGGCCGATTACGGTAGTCAGTTGCGCGATAACGCGTTGATGCTCTCCCTGCTGGAAGAGTACAAGCTGCTGCCGGATGCGCAAAATACGTTGCTGAATGCGCTGTCTGAACAGGCTTTCAGCCAGCGCTGGCTGTCTACTCAGGAGAGTAATGCCCTCTTCCTGGCCGGACGTTCGCTGCAAACTCTGTCAGGTGCATGGCAGGCGAAAACCTCGCTGTCTGATACCGCCTCAGGCGGTGATACATCGTTGGTACAAAACGTCAACGGCGACCAGCTTGGTGCGCTGCAGGTGACCAATACCGGCACTTCGCCACTGTGGGTTCGCCTGGACAGCACGGGTTATCCGGAATATGCGCCTCAGCCGAGCTCGAACGTGCTGCAGGTTGAACGTCATATCCTGGCAACCGACGGCAGCAGTAAATCGCTCTCATCTCTGAAGAGCGGTGAACTGGTACTGGTGTGGCTTGAGGTGAAAGCCAGCCAGAACGTGCCGGATGCACTGGTGGTGGATCTTCTCCCGGCGGGTCTGGAGCTGGAAAACCAGAACCTGGCGAGCAGCAGCGCCAGCCTGCAGGACAGCGGCAGCGAGGTGCAAAACCTGCTGAGCCAGATGCAGCAGGCGGATATTCAGCATATGGAGTTCCGCGACGACCGCTTTGTGGCCGCTGTGCCGGTCAACGAAGGTCAGCCGGTCACACTGGTTTACCTGGCGCGCGCCGTCACACCGGGAATTTACCAGGTGCCGGTCCCGATGGTGGAGTCTATGTACGTTCCGCAGTGGCGGGCAACGGGTGCGGCCAGCGGCCCGCTGATTGTTGTTCCGTAATATGCTGAAAGCACGTCTGACACGCTCCCGCTGGCTCTGGCTGGCGGGAGCGCTTCTCATTTTATGGGGGCTGGTTTTCGCCGCCGACCGCCTGTGGCCGTTACCTCTGAAAGAGGTTAACCCCGCCCGGGTGGTGGTGGATGAGAACGGCACGCCGCTGTGGCGTTTTGCTGACGCGGAGGGCATCTGGCGCTATCCGGTGACCATTGAAGAGGTCTCTCCCCGCTATCTTGAGGCGCTAATCCAGTATGAAGATCGCTGGTTCTGGGATCATCCCGGCGTAAACCCACTCTCTGTCATGCGCGCCGCCTGGCAGGATCTCACCTCCGGGAGAGTGGTCTCGGGTGGAAGTACGCTTACCATGCAGGTGGCGCGCCTGCTGGATCCGCATCCGCGCACCTTCGGTGGAAAGATCCGTCAGCTCTGGCGGGCGATGCAGCTGGAGTGGCATCTCTCCAAACGCGATATTCTTACGCTGTATCTCAACCGTGCCCCGTTTGGCGGCACGCTGCAGGGGGTAGGGGCAGCAAGCTGGACCTATCTGGGGAAACCACCTTCGCAGCTTAGCTACTCCGATGCAGCGCTGCTGGCCGTACTGCCGCAGGCACCAAGTCGTCTGCGCCCGGACCGCTGGCCGGAGCGGGCCGAAGCGGCACGCAATAAAGTGCTCGACCGCATGATGACCCAGGGCGTCTGGTCAGAAAAACAGGTAAAAGAGTCCCGTGAAGAGCCGGTATGGCTGGCTCCCCGTCAGATGCCGCAGCTGGCGCCGCTTTTTGCTCGCATGATGCTCGGCAAAAGCCGCGACACAAAAATTGTCACCACGCTGGATGCCGGACTACAACGACAGCTGGAAGAGCTGGCGATGAACTGGAAATCCCGCCTGCCGGCACGCAGCTCGCTGGCGATGATTGTCGTGGATCATACGGATATGAAAGTGCGCGGCTGGGTCGGTTCGGTGGATATTAACGACGACAGTCGATTTAGCCATGTTGATATGGTCAATGCGATCCGATCGCCGGGATCGGTGCTGAAACCCTTTATTTACGGTATGGCGCTGGATGATGGCCTGATCCATCCCGCCTCATTGCTTCAGGACGTTCCTCGAAAAACCGGTGATTATCGCCCCGGAAATTTCGACAGCGGCTTCCACGGGCCGGTCAGCATGAGTGAAGCGCTGGTACGCTCCCTCAACCTGCCGGCGGTGCAGGTGCTGGAAGCCTACGGGCCAAAGCGTTTTGCCGGAATGCTGAGCAATGCCGGGCTGCCGCTGATCCTGCCTGCGGGGGCGCAACCGAATTTGTCGCTGATTTTGGGAGGTGCAGGCGCGCGGCTGGCCGATATCGCCGCTGCCTATAGCGCCTTTGCCCGACACGGCAAGGCGGGAAGGCTGCGCTTCCAGCCTGGCGACGCGCTTGTTGAGCGCCCGCTGTTATCGGCAGGTTCAGCGTGGATTATTCGCCGTATTCTCGCCAACGAGGCGCAGCCGCTGCCGGACAGTGCGCTACCGCAAATTGCGCCGCTGGCGTGGAAAACCGGCACCAGCTACGGCTACCGTGATGCCTGGGCAATAGGTCTGAACGCCCGTTACGTCATTGGCATCTGGACCGGACGACCGGACGGTACGCCCGTGGCCGGGCAGTTTGGTTTTGCCAGCGCGGTGCCGCTCCTGAATCAGATAAATAACCTGCTTCAGTCTCGCTCGACGGTAGACGAAGCCCGCCTGCCGCGCGATCCGCGTCCGGAGAGCGTCGGGCAGGGTGTGATCTGCTGGCCTGGCGGTCAGTCGCTGCCGGAAGGCAGTGAAAACTGTCGGCGTCGCCTTTCCACATGGTTGCTGGAAGGAAGTGAGCCGCCTACGCTGCTTTTACCGGAACAGGAAGGTATTCGCGGCATTCGTTTCCCGGTCTGGTTTGATAAAACGGGTAAGCGTGTTGCAGCAGATTGCCCGGATGCCACGGAGAAAATCCTCGATGTCTGGCCGCTGCCGCTGGAGTCGTGGCTGCCAGCAGCAGAAAAAAGGGCGGCGCGTCTTCCTGCGAAATCAACAGTCTGTCCGCCTCTGGATAATAACAATGCGGCACCGCTGATGATTTCGGGAATCAGAGAGGGAGCTGTGATTAAGCGACTCCCGGGTGAAGGAAATGTGACGCTTTCTGTCAGTACGACAGGTGGAGAAGGTGAGCGCTGGTGGTTTTTAAACGGAGAACCGTTAAAAGGACGGAATTATAATTATTCATTAAAATTATATTTGCCGGGTAATTATCAATTATTTGTGATGGATGGGGCTGGACAAACGGCGACGGTAAATTTCGAGCTGGGCCGTTAAGTTTTACCCCTAAAGCGTTAGCTTGATAATTATCAACATTCGTTCCTGAAAAAAAACGAGAATGCGTTTTTATTTGAAGGAACGAGCAATGAAAAAAAATAAAAATCAGGGAGAGGGTTTTATTCCCGAGATATCCCGGCGTCAATTTATTCAGGCAGGATCGGCGCTCGCCGCCCTTCCGCTTGTTGTGACAACCCGCAACGTGCAGGCGCAGGACGCCGCGGCAACGCGTGCGGCGCCGGAAGAAAAAGTGGTGCAAACCTGCAGCACGTTTGACTGCGGGGGGAAGTGTGATATTCGAGCTCACGTCAGCGAAGGCGTTGTCACCCGTATTTCCACGCGCCCGGATAATGCATTGGATCCGCAGATGCCGGTTATGCGTGCCTGCGTTCGTGGCAGAGCGTATCGGAAATTTGTTTATCATCCCGATCGGCTTAAATATCCAATGAAGCGTACAGGTAAACGTGGCGAAGGGAAATTCGAACGTATTACCTGGGATGAAGCCACGACGCTAATAGCGAATCAATTAAAAACGATTACGCAAAAATACGGTGCGGCTTCACGCTATGTTCATGTGGGCACCGCAGTTTCTGGCGGAACGTTTTCCGGCGATAAAATGGTTCGTCGTCTGCTCAACTTAACCGGCGGCTACCTCGAAAGCTATCACTCGGTCAGTATGGGCAACACGGCGGCAGCCACGCCGTATACCTATGGCACCGCCGCCAGCGGCAGTTCTCTGGACACGCTGCTTGATACGAAACTGGTCATCCTCTGGGGGCATAACCCGACGGAGACGATCTTTGGTCACAGCAACTACTTCTTCCAGAAGATGAAGCAAAACGGCACCCGCTTTATCGTTGTCGATCCGCGCTATTCAGACACGGTTTCCTCCCTTGCCGATCGGTGGATCCCGCTGCTTCCTGCCACCGACAACGCCCTGATGGATGCCATGATGTACGTGATCGTCACAGAGAATCTGCACGATCGCGACTTCATTCAGCGCTATACCCTGGGCTTTGACGAAGCATCAATGCCGGAAGGTGTTCCGGCCAATGAATCCCTGATGGCTTACCTGAGCGGGGCAAAAGACGGCGTGGCGAAAACGCCTGAGTGGGCCGAGAAAATTACCCATGTGCCTGCGCAGACTATCCGTCAGCTGGCGCGCGACTACGCAAATACTAAACCTGCTGCACTGATCCAGGGTTGGGGGCCGCAGCGTCACAACTGCGGCGAGCGCACCGCGCGCGGCTCAACGTTACTGGCGACGCTGACGGGTAACGTCGGCGTAAAAGGCGGCTGGGCGGCAGGCTATGGCGGCTGCGCTAACCGCAAATTTGCGGCAGGGCCCGAAATGCCGGATAACCCGGTAAAAGCCAAAATATCGGTGATGAACTGGGTGCAGGCCGCCGACGATGCTTCTCAGGTGACGGCGGATGTTGGTCTGAAAGAGGCTGACAAGCTGGACAGCAATATCCGCATCCTGTTCTCGCTGGCCGGCAATTACCTGGCTAACCAGAATCCGGATCTCCATCAGGCGACCCGCGTGCTGGAAGACGAGTCGAAAATCGAGTTTATTGTCGCAAGCGATCTGTTTATGACGCCGAGCGCCAGATACGCCGATCTTCTTCTGCCGGAAACCAGCTTTATGGAGCGCTGGAATATTGGCGAAACCTGGGGGACCGCGAGCTATCTGATCCTGTCGGAAAAGCTGATTGAGCCTGAGTTTGAGCGCCGTTCAGATTACGACTGGCTGCGTGAGGTTGCCGCGAAGCTCGGCATTGAACCCGCGTTCAGCGAGGGCCGTGACGAAAAAGCGTGGATTGAGCACATCTGGGAGCAGACGCGGCTGGCGATGCCGGAGGAAAATCTGCCGGACTTCACGACGCTACAGAAAACGCGTCAGCATCTTTTCAAAAGCGCGCCGTACGTTGCCTTTGAAGACAACATTCGCGATCCGCAAAATCATCCGTTCCCGACGCCGTCCGGGAAGATTGAGATCTTCTCGAAGCGTCTGTACGACATGCATCACCCGGAAATTCCGGCGCTATCGCACTACGTTCCCGCTCATGAAGGCCCGGAAGATGAACTGGCGAAAACTTTCCCGCTTCAGCTGATTACCTGGAAAGGGAAAAACCGTGCCAACTCAACCCAATATGCTAACCCGTGGTTAATTGAAGCCCAGCAGCAAAAGCTGTGGATTAACCCGCAGGATGCGCAAAAGCGCGGCATTGCGCAGGGTGATACCGTGCGCATCCATAACGCGCGCGGCATTTGTGAAATCCCGGCCGAGGTGACGCCGCGCATCATTCCAGGCGTCGTTGCCATGCAGGCTGGTGCCTGGTGGCAGCCGGACGAGCAGGGTATTGATAAAGGTGGTTGCGCGAACGTCCTCAGTTCAGCCCGTATTACCGCGCTTGCGAAAGGGAATTCTCATCAAACCATGCTGGTGGAGGTAGCGAAAGCATGAGTCAGTTTAAACACTACGCGCCGGTGAGCGATAAACAACTGGGTTTTTATATCGACTCCTCCCGCTGTTCGGGCTGCAAGGCCTGTCAGGTGGCGTGCAAAGATAAAAATAACCTTGAGGTTGGACGTCGTTTCCGCCGCGTTTATGAAGTCAACGGCGGAAATTTCATTCCAACCGGGCAGGGGGGCGTCAGCAATAACGTTTTTGCTTACACGCTCTCTATTTCTTGTAACCACTGTGCGGACCCGGTATGCACCAAAAACTGCCCGACTACCGCGATGCACAAGCGTCCGGGCGACGGCATCGTGCGCGTCGATACGGACAAGTGCGTTGGCTGCGGCTACTGCGCATGGTCATGTCCTTACGGCGCGCCGCAGCTCAATGAGCAGACCGGACAGATGTCGAAATGCGATTTTTGCGTGGATCTCCAGGCAAAGGGGGAGCAGCCAGTCTGTGTGGCGACCTGTCCGCTCGAAGCGATCAAATTCGGACCCATTGATGAACTTCGGGAGAAATACGGCGCGGTCTGCGATGTGAAAGGTTTGCCTGATTCTTCCATCACACAACCGAACCTGGTAATCAAAGCGCATCAGGGTGCAGAGAAAGAGGGGAAGCGTCATGCATGAGTTACCGTTGCTGATATTTACGCTGTTCCTGCAGGGATCGGTAGGCGTGACCCTCTGGCTGGCGTTTGGCGAGGCGCATGCATCGCACTCTCGTCTGCTGCTGCCCGCTGCCGGGGCGTTTGTCCTGGCCAGTCTGGGGCTTCTCTCCTCGGCGCTGCACATGGGCTATCCGCTCAACGCCCTTAACGCGCTGCGCCACGTTTCCAGCTCCTGGCTGAGCCGTGAGATCGTCTTTGCCAGCCTTTACCTTGCGGCACTGGGCCTTGCGACGCTGCTGATGTTTGCCAAAAAAACAGGCTGGAAGATGCTGTTGGTTGTGGCCGGTGTTGCCGGGCTGGTGGATGTGTTCTGCATGGCGCAGATCTACATGCATACGTCGGTGGTGACCTGGCAGCACATTAACACTCTGGTGCTGTTCATCGGCTCAGTGGGGATCATAGGTTCAGCCTGCATGGCCGTTGGGCTGCGCTGCCAAACTTCCGTGCGTGCGGCGGTTGTCATTGTCGCGCTGCTGGTGCTTGTGCGTCTGGTCATGCAGCCCGTCTGGCTGGCAGACATTGCGACCATGGATAACACCGTGGTGACGTTCCCTCACGCACCGTTGCAGATGCTGGAGCAACTGCGCACGGTACATCTGCTGAGCTGGTGCGTTTCGGTTGCGGGTATGCTGTGCTTTGCCGCGGGCGGTCTGAAAGCGGCGCGAGGCCCAATGCTGCTGGGCAGTGCGCTGTTGATCGTGGGTGAGCTTATGCTGCGCTTCGTTTTCTTCAGTATTGGCTGATGGGCGAATTGTCATTATCCCCGGCGATAGAGGTGACGCATGCGTGCGTGCGTCGCCGTTTTCGCCATGCTGACTGCAGTGCCTGCGCGGACGTTTGTCCCGCGCAGGTTTTTTCTTTTACTGAAATGGGCATCTCGGTTGATGAACAGCGCTGTATAGGCTGCGGTGATTGCCTGTTCGTCTGTCCCACCGAGGCCATTGCCGACATCACGCCGCGAAAACGCTTTCTGCGTGGCGATACCCTCGTTGGGCCTTTTACTGAACATGCTCCTGTTGTGAATGAGTTGCTGCTATGGCACACGCAACACGGCGTGCGTTTTATCAGTATTGAAGCGGAACACTACCCGGCCTGGTTACTGGCGCTTGCCCGGCTCAATCTTGTGCTTCGTCGACGGGGTGAAGCGGTATGGGCTTTTAAGCCTGACCCGATCAACGAGGTGAATATTGCCCGCCGTGCGCTTATGTATGTTCCGCGGGAGGATGTGCGCCGCTGTAACGTCGTGCCGGGCCAGCGTCAGCTGCGCAGGGCATTCGCAGAATTTAGCGAGTCAGATATCGTTCTCGACATCGGAAAATGTATGTTGTGTGGGGCATGCTGGCGAAGCTGCACGGAAAACGCAATTCGTTTTGAGAATGCCACGCTAGTGGTGGAAACCGGACGCTGTACCGGGTGTGGGGGGTGCGAAGCGGTGTGTCAGCATGGCGCGATAAGCATAACGCAGACAGAACAGAGCGCGAAAAGCAGCGTGACGCCTGCCTGTGAGGCTGTTTGCCTGACGTGTCATCGTCATTTCTGGTCATTCAGGATGGATGAAAAGCACTGCCCCCTCTGTTCACGCCATCACTTCGCTATGCGCGATTCGACCTGTTGCTAATCTTCGTCTCATTTTAAAAAAATGTTATGCAGAACCATAGGCAATGGCGCTATTGCTCATTATAATCCGCGCCACACCATACTCAGGTATGCAAAACAACAGAACATTGACAGAGGTTATCATGGCTATTGAACGTACTTTTTCCATCATCAAACCAAACGCGGTGGCAAAAAACGTTATTGGCAGCATCTTCGCTCGCTTTGAATCAGCAGGGTTCAAAATTGTTGGCACCAAAATGCTGCACCTGACCGTTGAGCAGGCTCGCGGTTTCTACGCTGAGCACGAAGGCCGTCCATTCTTTGACGGTCTGGTTGAGTTCATGACCTCCGGTCCTATCGTCGTATCCGTGCTGGAAGGCGAGAACGCAGTACAGCGCCATCGCGATCTGCTGGGTGCAACCAACCCGGACAACGCGCTGGCCGGTACCCTGCGCGCTGACTACGCGGACAGCTTCACCGAGAACGGCACCCACGGTTCTGACTCCGTTGAATCTGCTGCACGCGAAATCGCCTTCTTCTTCGCAGAAGGCGAAGTGTGTCCACGCACCCGTTAATTTAACGGTTTCGTTTACACATTAATTTCGTAAATGCCACGTGCAAACGTGGCATCCCTGCGCCAGACTTTGTACAATGCAACGCCCCGGATGAGCAGACCGCTGTCCGGGGCGTTTCTATTCAACCCTCCAGGGGCCACAACGTGTAACAACGAGGCCGGAAAATATTATGTCTGAATTAGTGAATACCTCTGAAGTCGCCATTCCTGCGGTTCCCAATAAAAATGGAAAAATTAACCTGCTGGACCTGAACCGTCAGCAGATGCGCGAGTTCTTTAAAGATATGGGTGAGAAGCCGTTTCGTGCCGATCAGGTGATGAAATGGATGTACCACTACTGCAGCGACAACTTTGATGAAATGACTGACATCAACAAAGTGCTGCGTAACAAGCTCAAAGAAGTGGCTGAAATCCGCGCCCCGGAAGTGGTGGAAGAGCAGCGCTCTGCCGATGGCACCATCAAATGGGCGATTGCCGTAGGCGATCAGCGCGTTGAAACCGTCTA
Organism: Enterobacter cloacae complex sp. IR53030; assembly: GCF_049238365.1. NCBI lineage: Bacteria > Pseudomonadati > Pseudomonadota > Gammaproteobacteria > Enterobacterales > Enterobacteriaceae > Enterobacter > Enterobacter cloacae complex sp. IR53030. The sequence goes on along the minus strand of NZ_JBMKHA010000010.1, from coordinate 107,496 downwards.
CATCCCGGAAGAAGACCGCGCCACGCTGTGTGTCTCCTCCCAGGTGGGCTGCGCGCTGGAGTGCAAATTCTGCTCTACCGCACAGCAAGGGTTCAACCGTAACCTGCGCGTTTCTGAAATTATCGGCCAGGTCTGGCGTGCGGCGAAAATCGTCGGTGCGGCAAAAGTGACCGGTACGCGTCCTATCACCAACGTGGTGATGATGGGGATGGGTGAGCCGCTGTTGAACCTGACTAACGTGGTACCGGCAATGGAAATCATGCTGGATGACTTCGGTTTTGGCCTGTCCAAGCGTCGTGTGACGCTGTCGACGTCAGGCGTTGTCCCTGCGCTGGATAAGCTTGGCGACATGATTGACGTTGCGCTGGCTATCTCTCTGCACGCACCCAACGATGAAATTCGTGACGAAATTGTACCGATCAACAAAAAGTACAATATCGAAACCTTCCTCGCTGCCGTGCGCCGTTACCTGGAGAAATCCAACGCCAACCAGGGCCGCGTCACCATCGAGTACGTGATGCTTGACCACGTTAACGACGGTACCGAGCATGCGCATCAACTGGCTGAGCTGCTGAAAGATACGCCATGCAAAATCAACCTGATCCCATGGAACCCGTTCCCGGGGGCGCCGTATGGCCGTAGTTCGAACAGCCGTATCGACCGTTTCTCCAAGGTACTGATGGAGTATGGTTTCACCACTATCGTGCGTAAAACCCGTGGTGATGATATTGATGCAGCGTGTGGACAACTGGCTGGCGATGTCATTGATCGAACCAAACGTACCCTGCGTAAACGCATGCAGGGTGAGACGATTGCGGTCAAAGCTGTTTGATTATTATGCACTCACGGCGCATTATCTGCGCCGTGATGCATAATCTTACTGAATAATCAGTCAGATTCGTGAAGACTGATCAATAATTACGGTGCGTTTCATCCGACTTTCGGGCAGTATGTAACGACGTAACAACAGTTTAGCCGTTCGGGCAGGGCTGTACTGTCATCTCCGGGCTGACAGTCTTATACTGTCTGTTCAAGGTTAACTGACCTGAAGTTTCGCGGTGCGGGTGGCATTGTGACTCACCGGCACCTGAACCCTTTTTTTCACGTACCAGTAGTTGTAGCGAATGAATACTGAAGCCACTCACGACCAACATGAAGCACTCTCCACTGGCGTTCGTCTTCGCAACGCCCGTGAACAACTCGGACTCAGCCAGCAAGCCGTTGCAGAACGCTTGTGCCTGAAGGTTTCCACGGTTCGCGATATTGAAGAAGATAAGGCGCCTGCCGATCTGGCTTCAACATTTCTGCGCGGTTATATCCGCTCTTACGCAAAACTGGTGCACATCCCCGAAAACGAATTACTGCCAATGATGGAGAAGCAGGCACCGGTTCGCGCAGCGAAAGTGGCGCCGATGCAAACTTTCTCCCTGGGGAAACGTCGTAAAAAACGTGATGGCTGGCTGATGAGCTTTACCTGGCTGGTGCTGTTTGTGGTGATCGGCCTGACCGGCGCGTGGTGGTGGCAAAACCATAAGGCGCAGCAGGAAGAGATCACCACCATGGCCGATCAATCCTCTGCTGAACTCAATCAGGCAGGGAATGGTGGCGCTCAGAGCGTCCCGCTGAACACCGACGGTGCAGCCACCTCAAGCGAGCCGCAAACAACGGCTCCGGCAACCGATGCGGCGCAGGCTCCGGCAGCCACGGCTAACACCGCTGCGCCTCAGGCTCAGGATCAGAACGCGGTCGTTGCCCCTTCTCAGGCGAATGTTGATACTGCGGCGAACGCGCCTGCGGCGACTCAGCCAACGGACAATACCGCGGCATCCCTGCCTACCGACCCGGCGGCTACTGCCGCACCAGCAGCCGATCCAAACGCGCTGGTGATGAACTTCACTGCCGACTGCTGGCTGGAAGTCACTGACGCGACAGGTAAAAAACTGTTTAGCGGCCTGCAGCGGAAAGATGGCACGTTAAACCTAACGGGTCAGGCACCTTACAAACTTAAAATCGGCGCTCCGGCAGCGGTACAGATCCAGTATCAAGGAAAACCTGTCGACCTGAGCCGCTTTATCAGAACTAACCAGGTTGCACGTCTTACCGTTAATGCCGAACAATCAGCAGCACAGTAACAGACGGGCAACGCGGGAGATTTTTCATGCATAACCAGGCTCCGATTCAACGTAGAAAATCGAAACGGATTTACGTTGGGAATGTGCCAGTCGGCGATGGAGCACCCATCGCCGTTCAGTCGATGACCAACACGCGCACCACGGACGTGGAAGCAACGGTCAACCAAATCAAAGCATTAGAGCGTGTAGGCGCGGACATTGTTCGCGTCTCCGTGCCCACCATGGATGCCGCAGAGGCGTTCAAGCTGATCAAACAGCAGGTCAGCGTTCCGCTGGTAGCGGATATCCACTTCGACTACCGTATCGCGCTGAAAGTGGCCGAATACGGTGTTGATTGCCTGCGTATTAACCCGGGCAACATCGGTAACGAAGAGCGCATCCGCATGGTGGTGGACTGCGCCCGTGACAAAAATATCCCTATCCGTATCGGTGTCAACGCGGGATCGCTGGAAAAAGATCTGCAGGAAAAATACGGTGAACCCACGCCGCAGGCGCTGCTCGAATCCGCGATGCGCCATGTCGATCATCTCGATCGTCTTAACTTCGATCAGTTCAAAGTTAGCGTAAAAGCGTCCGATGTATTCCTCGCGGTGGAGTCGTACCGCCTGCTGGCAAAACAGATCGATCAGCCTCTGCATCTCGGGATCACCGAAGCGGGTGGCCTGCGTAGCGGTTCTGTAAAATCCGCGATCGGTCTGGGACTGCTGCTCTCTGAAGGGATCGGTGACACCCTGCGCGTTTCGCTGGCGGCCGATCCGGTAGAAGAGATCAAGGTCGGTTTTGATATCCTGAAATCACTGCGTATTCGGGCGCGTGGGATCAACTTCATTGCCTGCCCAACCTGCTCGCGTCAGGAATTTGATGTGATCGGTACGGTGAATGCCCTGGAGCAGCGTCTGGAAGATATCATCACCCCGATGGACGTCTCCATCATCGGCTGCGTGGTGAACGGTCCGGGTGAAGCGCTGGTGTCCACCTTGGGCGTGACCGGCGGTAACAAGAAAAGTGGTCTCTATGAAGATGGCGTTCGTAAAGATCGTCTGGATAATAGTGACATGATCGACCAGCTCGAAGCTCGCATCCGCGCTAAAGCCGCGATGATGGACGAGACACAGCGTATCAGCGTTCAGCAGGTTGAAAAATAACGTGATGGGAAGCGTGCCGCTTCCCATGTATGATTGAACCCATTCTTTGGGTTTTTTTTGTATATAGAAAGAGAATAAACGTGGCAAAAAACATTCAAGCCATCCGCGGCATGAACGATTACCTGCCTGGCGAAACCGCCATCTGGCAGCGCATTGAAGGCACACTGAAGCAGGTGCTCGGCAGCTACGGTTACAGCGAAATCCGTTTGCCGATTGTAGAGCAGACCCCGTTATTCAAACGCGCGATCGGCGAAGTGACCGATGTGGTTGAAAAAGAGATGTACACCTTTGAGGACCGCAACGGCGACAGCCTGACTCTGCGTCCGGAAGGGACGGCGGGCTGCGTACGCGCCGGCATCGAACATGGTCTTCTGTACAATCAGGAGCAGCGCCTGTGGTATATCGGCCCGATGTTCCGCCACGAACGTCCGCAGAAAGGTCGTTATCGTCAGTTCAACCAGCTGGGTGTGGAAGTGTTTGGCCTGCAGGGTCCGGACATCGACGCCGAACTGATTATGCTGACGGCCCGCTGGTGGCGCGCGCTCGGTATTGCTGAGCACGTTTCGCTGGAGTTGAACTCTATCGGTTCTCTGGAAGCGCGTGCGAACTATCGCGATGCGCTGGTTGCATTCCTGGAACAGCATAAAGACAAGCTGGACGAAGACTGCAAACGCCGCATGTACAGCAACCCGCTGCGCGTGCTGGATTCCAAAAACCCGGATGTGCAGGCGCTGCTGAATGATGCACCTGCACTGGGTGACTACCTGGACGACGAGTCTCGCGAACACTTTACCGGCCTGTGCAAGCTGCTTGAAGCGGCGGGCATTGCCTACACCGTGAACCAGCGTCTGGTGCGCGGCCTGGACTACTACAACCGCACCGTGTTTGAGTGGGTGACCACCAGCCTCGGTTCACAAGGCACCGTGTGTGCCGGCGGTCGTTATGACGGTCTGGTTGAGCAACTGGGTGGCCGTGCAGCACCTGGTGTTGGCTTCGCGATGGGCCTTGAGCGACTTGTTTTGTTAGTTCAGGCTGTTAATCCGGAATTTAAAGCAGATTCCGTTGTCGATATATACCTGGTGGCCTCAGGCGCGGAAACGCAGTCTGCGGCGATGCAGCTTGCCGAACGCGTGCGCGATGCGCTGCCGGGCGTTAAGCTGATGACCAATCATGGCGGCGGCAACTTCAAAAAACAGTTTGCTCGTGCCGATAAGTGGGGCGCAAGTATTGCACTGGTGCTGGGTGAGTCCGAAGTGGCTAACGGCGAAGTGGTAGTTAAAGACCTGCGCTCTGGTGAGCAAACAACGGTAACGCAGGACGGCGTTGCGGCGCATTTGCGCACTCTATTGGGCTAAGGAGAAAGACTGCGTGGAAATTTACGAGAACGAACACGATCAGGTCGACGCGATTAAACGCTTCTTTGTTGAGAACGGCAAAGCGCTGGTTGTTGGGGTGATTTTAGGTGTGGGCGCGCTGATTGGCTGGCGTTACTGGAACAATCATCAGGCGGATACCGCGCGCGGCGCGTCTCTGACCTATGAAAATACCGTGAGTGCGATCCGTGCCGATCAGCCACAAACGCTGGTTGCGGCAGAGAAATTTGCTGCTGACAACAAAAACACCTACGGCGCGCTGGCTGCGCTGGAAGTGGCTCAGCAGTACGTTGATAAGAACGAACTGGATAAAGCTGTTGCTCAGTTGACTCAGGGTCTTGCTGCTGCCAGCGATGAAAACCTGAAAGCAGTGATTAATCTGCGCCTGGCACGTATTCAGGTTCAGCAGAAAAAAGCTGACGATGCGCTGAAAACGCTCGATACAGTTAAAGGCGAAGGTTTTGCTGCCATCGTTGCCGATCTGCGCGGTGAAGCGCTGCTGAGCAAAGGTGACAAAGCGGGCGCGCGTAAAGCGTGGCAAGCTGGCGTGGATAGCAAAGCTTCACCTGCGCTGAGCGAAATGATGCAGATGAAAATAAATAATTTGTCCGTCTGAGAGGGACCCGATGCAATTGCGTAAATTACTTCTGCCAGGACTGCTTTCTGTTACGTTATTGAGTGGTTGTTCACTGTTCAGTGGCGAAGAAGACGTTGTAAAAATGTCCCCACTGCCGACGGTTGAAAACCAGTTTACCCCTTCTACCGCGTGGGATGTCTCCGTTGGTAATGGTATTGGTGACTTTTATTCCAACCTTCATCCGGCCTTTGCGGACAGCGTTGTTTATGCCGCAGATCGTAAAGGTACCGTGAAAGCGGTCAATGCTGATGACGGAAAAGAAGTCTGGTCTGTTAACCTGGCGGAAAAAGATGGCTGGTTCTCCCGTAAACCTGCACTGCTGTCTGGCGGCCTGACGGTTGCCGGTGGTCATGTCTACGTGGGTAGCGAAAAGGCGCAGGTTTATGCCCTGAACACCAGCGACGGCTCCATTGCCTGGCAAACTACCGTGGCCGGTGAATCCCTGTCTCGCCCGGTCGTCAGCGACGGCCTGGTGCTGATTCATACCAGCAACGGCCAGCTGCAGGCGCTGAACGAAGCGGACGGTCTGGTGAAATGGACCGTCAACCTTGACATGCCTGCGCTCTCTCTGCGCGGTGAATCCGCGCCTGCTACCGCATTCGGTGCAGCAATTGTAGGCGGTGATAACGGTCGCGTGAGTGCCGTGCTGATGCAGCAGGGCCAGATGATCTGGCAGCAGCGTATCTCTCAGGCTACAGGCTCAACGGAAATTGACCGTCTGAGCGACGTCGACACAACGCCGGTCATCGTAGATGGTGTGGTTTACGCGCTGGCCTATAACGGTAACCTCACCGCGCTGGATCTGCGCAGCGGCCAGATCATGTGGAAACGTGAACTGGGTTCTGTAAATGATTTCATTGTGGACGGTAACCGTATCTATATGGTTGACCAGAACGACCGTCTGCTGGCGCTGAGCACTGAAGGCGGCGTGACACTGTGGACGCAAAGCGATCTGCTGCACCGTCTGCTGACCGCGCCAGCACTGTACAACGGCAGCCTGGTGGTAGGCGACAGCGAAGGGTATATGCACTGGATTGATCCGGATAACGGCCGCTTTGTTGCACAGCAAAAAGTCGACAGCTCTGGTTTCCTGACCGATCCGGTTGTGGCTGACGGCAAACTGCTGATTCAGGCAAAAGACGGTACGCTGTACGCGATCACGCGTTAATTACCCGGCGGTTGTAGTATACTAAACGGCTCCTGTTCACTCAGGAGCCGTTTTGACATTTTTAAAAACGCCGCGAATGCGACGTTTATTTGAATTTTATGAGGCTTCAAACATGGTACCTGTGGTCGCGCTTGTCGGGCGCCCTAACGTTGGAAAATCCACTCTTTTTAACCGTTTAACACGCACCCGTGATGCGCTGGTTGCGGATTTCCCGGGGCTGACGCGTGACCGTAAGTACGGTCGTGCAGAGGTGGAAGGACGCGAGTTCATCTGTATTGATACCGGTGGTATTGACGGTACAGAGGACGGCGTTGAAACCCGCATGGCGGAACAGTCATTGCTGGCGATTGAAGAAGCGGACGTGGTGCTGTTTATGGTGGATGCGCGCGCTGGCCTGATGCCGGCAGACTCCGCCATCGCCAAACACCTGCGCTCGCGTGAAAAGCCTACTTTCCTGGTGGCGAACAAAACTGACGGTATCGATGCCGATCAGGCCGTTGCAGACTTCTGGTCTTTAGGCCTGGGGGAAATCTACCCCATTGCGGCATCGCACGGTCGCGGCGTGACCAGCCTGCTGGAAACCGTTCTGCTGCCATGGGTTGATGAAGTTAACCCGCCGGAAGAGGTGGACGAAGACGCTGAATACTGGGCGCAGTTTGAAGAGGGCGTTGAGGGCGAAGAAGAGCCTGAAGACGACTTCAATCCGCAGGATCTGCCAATCAAGCTGGCTATCGTGGGGCGTCCAAACGTAGGTAAGTCTACACTTACTAACCGTATTCTGGGTGAAGAGCGCGTGGTCGTTTACGACATGCCTGGCACCACGCGCGACAGCATCTACATCCCGATGCAGCGCGATGAACGTGAGTATGTCCTCATTGACACCGCCGGGGTACGTAAGCGCGGGAAAATCACCGATGTGGTGGAAAAATTCTCCGTTATCAAAACCCTGCAGGCGATTGAAGATGCCAACGTCGTCATGCTGGTCATTGATGCACGCGAAGGAATCTCCGATCAGGATCTCTCTCTGCTCGGCTTTATCCTCAATAGTGGGCGCTCACTGGTTATCGTGGTCAACAAATGGGATGGCCTGAGCAATGAAGTGCGCGAGCAGGTGAAAGAGACCCTCGACTTCCGTCTGGGCTTTATCGACTTTGCGCGCGTGCACTTTATTTCTGCCCTGCACGGCAGCGGCGTCGGTAACCTGTTCGAATCCGTGCGTGAAGCCTATGACAGCTCCACCCGCCGTCAGAGCACCGCCATGCTGACCCGCATCATGAATATGGCTGCGGAAGACCATCAGCCGCCGCTGGTACGCGGTCGCCGCGTGAAGCTGAAATATGCTCACGCCGGGGGTTATAACCCGCCAATCGTGGTGATCCACGGCAACCAGGTGAAAGACCTGCCGGATTCCTACAAGCGCTATCTGATGAACTACTTCCGTAAATCGCTGGACGTGATGGGCACGCCTATCCGCATCCAGTTCAAGGAAGGGGAAAACCCGTTCGCTAACAAGCGCAACACCCTGACGCCGAACCAGATGCGTAAGCGTAAGCGCTTGATTAAGCACATTAAGAAAAGCAAATAAGCTTTGCTGAACTCACAAAAGCCCGCGCATGTCGCGGGCTTTTTTTTGCCAAATCATACCGCCGGTTTTCTCTGTGTGATGTCAATCACTATTCACTTTTAACCATGTTTAAAACTAAGAAAGTAGACAATCGTCGAATTTTCGTCTTAAAGTCCCGGGCCCGGTACTAGACAAAACTAGCAACTGGTTATCAAATGGTTAACTAACTTTTCGCCGCATGTAAAAAATCGGTCAGATACGTAACTGGCCGGCGTACTTGCTGGTGTTTACAAGCACGACACATACCTTTCGGGAGAATTATGCAATCCTCTGTTAATCAAAAAGAGAGCCGAACGTTCTTCGGCCATCCGTATCCGCTCGGTTCACTGTTTTTCACCGAGATGTGGGAGCGTTTCTCGTTTTACGGCATTCGTCCGTTACTGATCCTGTTTATGGCCGCCACCGTCTATGACGGCGGGATGGGCCTGGCCCGTGAAAACGCCTCGGCGATTGTCGGTATCTTTGCCGGGACCATGTACCTGGCCGCGCTGCCGGGGGGCTGGCTGGCGGATAACTGGCTTGGGCAGCAGAGAGCCGTCTGGTACGGTTCAATTCTGATTGCGCTCGGCCACCTGTCGATTGCGCTGTCGGCCATCATGGGTGACAACCTGTTCTTTATCGGCCTGATGTTCATCGTGCTCGGCTCTGGCCTGTTCAAGACCTGTATCTCGGTCATGGTGGGGACTCTGTATAAAAAAGGCGATGCGCGTCGTGACGGCGGTTTCTCGCTGTTCTATATGGGCATCAACATGGGCTCGTTCATTGCCCCGCTGATTTCCGGCTGGCTGATTAAAACCCACGGCTGGCACTGGGGCTTTGGTATTGGCGGCATCGGGATGCTGGTGGCGCTGATTATCTTCCGCGTGTTTGCGGTTCCGGCGATGAAACGCTACGACAGCGAAGTCGGTCTGGATTCCACCTGGAACAGTCCGGTGGTGAAGCGTAATGGCGTGGGCATCTGGCTGCTGGTGCTGGCGGCAGGTGTGGCAACGCTCGTGACGCTGATTGCGCAGGGCGTGATTGTGATTAACCCGGTCGCGGTAGCCAGCGTGCTGGTCTACGTGATTGCGGCGTCTGTTGCCCTCTACTTTATTTATCTGTTTGTTTTTGCTGGCCTGAACCGTAAAGAACGCGCCAGACTGCTGGTGTGCTTTATTCTGCTGGTCTCCGCGGCGTTCTTCTGGTCTGCGTTTGAGCAGAAGCCAACCTCGTTCAACCTGTTTGCCAACGACTACACTAACCGCATGATCGGTGATTTTGAAATCCCGGCGGTTTGGTTCCAGTCGATTAACGCGCTGTTCATCATCCTGCTGGCCCCGGTGTTCAGCTGGGCATGGCCGAAACTCGCGACGAAGAACATCCGCCCGAGCAGTATCACCAAATTCGTGATCGGTATTCTGTGTGCGGCAGCGGGCTTTGGCCTGATGATGCTGGCGGCACAGAATGTACTGAGCAACGGTGGGGCGGGGGTGTCGCCGTTCTGGCTGGTGGGCAGTATCCTGATGCTGACGCTGGGTGAACTGTGCCTGAGCCCGATCGGTCTGGCGACCATGACCCTGCTGGCGCCGGAAAGAATGCGCGGCCAGATGATGGGTCTGTGGTTCTGCGCCAGTGCCTTGGGTAACCTGGCGGCCGGCCTGATCGGCGGTCACGTGAAGGCCGACCAGCTGGATATGCTGCCGGATCTCTTCGCCCGCTGCTCCATCGCGCTGCTGATTTGTGCCGCGGTGCTGATCGTCCTCATTGTTCCGGTGCGTCGTATGCTGGAAAATGCGCAAACGAAACCGGCAGCTAGCGCCTCATAAACCTCAGCGTGCCGGGGCTGGCGTTACGCCCCGGCACGTTATTCCCTGAGGTGAAAATATGCAGTTAGGATTTGTTGGTCTTGGTGCGGTAGTGGAGACAGCGTATCTGCCCGCATTGCGTAACCTGTATGGCCGCCCGGTTCGTTGTTTCGGGTTTGATGTTCTCCCGGCAAAACACCCTGAAGGCGTGACGCGCTGCGCCTCGCTTGCGGAACTGCTTGCCACCCCGCTTGATACCCTCTTTATCACTACCGCATCGCTGCACCATCTTGAGGTGCTTGAGCAGGCGATCGCCTCACCGATCTCCCGGATTGTGATAGAAAAACCGATTGTTGCCACGCTTCCCCAAATAGATAAGCTTAATGCGCTGCTGGCCACGCCCGGTGCGGCATCCCGCGTGCTGGCGCTCGACCACTGGATGGCGCGCACCGAAACGGCGAAGCGCTCGCTGGTTGATCATTTTTCTGACGTCGTCAGAATCGAAGGCTTTTTGCAGGAGCCAAGCGGGTATAACGCTGTCGGCGAACCCATCGCGCTTAATTTCGCCACCGGTGAACCGGATACCAGAACGCTTCGTCACCCTGATGGCGTGATTCTGGATATCGGTACGCATGTGCTGGCGATGCTGCGTGAAACGATGTGCTTTCTGGGGGGCGATGAGGAGATGACGCTACAGGTCGTTGCCGCTAAAGACCGTCTGGGCCGCGCTATTGCAAAAGGAGACCTGACCACGGCAGAAGGTGAAGCGCATCTTCAGGGAAGCATCAGCGGCGTACCGGTGGACATCTGGCTTAACAAATACGCAGGACCTGCGGGCGGGCAAAAAGGCTTGCGTCTGCATCTGCGTGACGGGCGCACCATCAGTCACGACCGGCGCGGCGCGGAAGATGTGCTGGAGGTCATTGAGGGGGATGATATCCAGCGCTGGTCTCTCCCCGGCACAATCTACGAGCACTGTCTTGCGGGACATATTCTTGGCGATAAAAGTCTGTTTGAGCGGGATCCGCAGGAGGTGAGCCGTACCACGCGCCGTCGGATCGAGGAAGTTGCGCTGCTGCTGACCTTGCAGCAACAGTTGCGTGGTCCGCACTGAACGCAACGTGGTAAAATTACCCCAGACCTGAATGCTTTGAAGGAGTCACCATGACGATTACCTGCCCGGATTGCCAGGCAACGCTGGAGCCCCAGAATGGGGTGGCGCACTGCGAGAACTGTAACAAAGACATTGCGCTTGAAGCCCGTTGCCCGGAGTGCCATCAGCCGCTCCAGGTTTTAAAAGCCTGTGGCGCGGTGGATTATTTCTGCCAGAACGGCCACGGCTTAATCTCTAAAAAGCGCGTGGAGTTTATTCCGGCAGAACGTTAATCACACACGCAGCCTTCACCTTTCTGCCACAGTTCCACCAGCGACTCGGGTGCTTCCTGCTCGGGCACCAGCACGATGATATCGGCATAATGTGCCTGATTCTGCCCGGTCCAGATAATCTGGATGCGGAAATAGCGCTGGTCACCGCTGCCGGGTGACGTGGCTTGCCCGGGCGGCTGGCCGCGTGGAAACGCCTGCTCCAGGATGCTCACCAGGCGCTGGCGCTGGGCTTCATTGAGCGAGGACAGCGCGATGGTGCGCTGACCGCTCAGCTTAGGGATAAAAGCGACGCCGCCTTCCCGGGCCAGCTCAACTACGGCGTCATCCGTCAGTTCCGGAACCTGCATTTACAGCACTCCCACCTGTTCCCAGGCTTGTTTTATGGCCGCTCCGACGTCGCTACCGGAGCGTTTCTCTCCGTGCGCGATCGTTAGTTTTGCAAAGGCCACAAAATCTGCATCCTGCGCCAGATTGCGATCGCAAACTGTGTCGTACCAGGCATAACCCGCTTTTTCCCATGCGTGACCGCCGATCGCCGTCGCGGCCAGATAAAACGCCCGGTTGGGGATACCGGAGTTCAGATGCACGCCGCCGTTATCCTCGCGCGTTTTAATGAAATCTTTCATGTGCGCGGGCTGCGGATCTTTGCCGAGCAGCGGGTCATCGTAGGCGGTGCCGGGTTCAGACATCGAGCGCAGCCCTTTGCCGTTAATTCCTGCGGCCAGCAGCCCTTCACCAATCAGCCAGTCTGCTTTATCGGCGGTTTGCTTCAGATGATACTGTTTCACCAGCGAGCCAAACACGTCAGAGAGAGACTCGTTTAGCGCGCCCGACTGTTCAAAATAGATCAGTCCGGCCTCGGTCTCGGTTACGCCGTGGCTCAGCTCGTGCGCCACCACGTCAATGGCAATCGTGAAGCGATTAAATATTTCCCCATCGCCGTCGCCAAATACCATCTGCTGACCATTCCAGAAGGCGTTCTGATATTCCCGGCCGTAGTGAACGGTCCCGGTCAAAATAAGCCCTTTATTATCGAGTGAATCGCGCTGATATTCTTTCCAGAAGAAATCATGGGTAATCCCTAAATACGCGTAGGCTTCATCGACCGCGACATCGCCATTCGACGGCTGACCCTCATAACGCACCTGGGTACCCGGCAGCTCCTGGGTTTGCTTCGCATCGTAAATATCGCGCTCCAGCTGACCGGCTTTATTCACGTGCGGGGCGGCGGGCTTGCCCGGCATATGGGCCATTAACGTCTGTACGTGGGTTAAGGTCTGACGGGCGCAGCGCTGCTGCGGCTCGGAGCCCGTTTCGATAATACGACGCAGAATATAAGGGGGAATAACGCTATAAAGATGGGTCATGCAGCTCTCCTTATCAAAAAAGGGAATAGCTGCAGTATAGTAAGTAACCGGCGAAGAATTATCCGGTTTTGCGCTGACGCGTCTTTTTCACCGGTTTAATTGATTTCACTTCGCTTTCTACCCAGCCGTCAGACAGGCGGGTGGTCAGCACATCCCCGGCTTTGACCTGTTTGGTTTGTTTCAGCACTTTCCCGTCCGTCGCGGTGGTGACGCTATAGCCGCGCGCCAGCGTGGAGAGGGGACTGACCGCTTCAAGATGGGTCACCGCATTGCCAAAACGTTCGCGGGTGGTACTCAGCCGGGCGCGGAGAGTCTCCGCCAGACGAAACTCCAGCTGCTGAATCCGCGTTTGCGCGCGGTAAATTTTCGGTTGCGGATTTTGCTGGTTAAGGCGCTGCGTCACGCGCTGCTGGCGCGAAACCGCGCGTTTCAGCTGAGTATCCAGCGCGATATTCATGCGCTGGCGCAGACGATCCAGCACCGTCTGCTGACGCGCCAGGCGCAGCTGCGGGTGCTGCTGCTGCAGACGATGATGAAGCTGGGTAAAGCGACGGGTACGGTTGGCGAGGAAGTAGTCCATCGCCATTTCAAGGCGCTGCTGGCCGTTCTGGATCTGACGCAGCAGCTCCAGCTGGTTACGACTCACCACTTCTGCCGCCGCGGAAGGCGTAGGCGCACGTAAATCCGCGACAAAATCGGCTATCGTCACGTCCGTTTCATGCCCGACGGCACTCACGACCGGGATAAGGCTGGCAAAGATTGCCCGCGCCACGCGCTCGTCGTTAAAGCTCCACAGGTCTTCCAGCGAGCCGCCACCGCGCCCGACGATGAGTACGTCACATTCCTGGCGCGCGTTGGCCAGCGCAATGGCGCGCACAATCTGGCCCGGCGCATCGTCGCCCTGCACGGCGGTCGGGTAGATGATGACGGGCAGGGAAGGGTCGCGACGCTTGAGGACGTGCAAAATGTCATGCAGTGCCGCACCGGTTTTTGAGGTGATAACCCCAACGCAGTGGGCAGGAGAGGGCAGCGGTTTTTTAAGCTGCTGGTCGAAAAGCCCCTCGGCAGAAAGCGTTGCTTTTAACTGCTCATACTTCTGCTGCAACAGCCCTTCGCCCGCAGGCTGCATACTCTCGACGATAATTTGATAATCACCGCGCGGTTCATACAGGGTAATATTGGCGCGAACCAGAACTTGCTGGCCGTGCTGCGGACGAAACGTCACGCGGCGGTTGCTGTTGCGGAACATCGCGCAGCGCACCTGGGCGGTGTCGTCTTTTAAGGTAAAGTACCAGTGGCCGGAAGAGGGCTGCGTGAAGTTAGAGATCTCACCGCTGATCCAGACCTGCCCCATTTCCTGCTCAAGCAGCAAACGCACCGTCTGATTCAGGCGGCTGACGGTATAAATTGAGGGGGATTGAGAGGATAACATGTGAGCGGGATCAAATTCTAAATCAGCAAGTTATTCAGTCGATAGTAACCTGCTGAGAGGCAATCGCAAGCATTTTTTTTAAAAAAGTGTAGATGCAATCGGTTACGCTCTGTATAATGCCACGGCAATATTTAACCACCCAGGTCAGAGATATTGCCCATGCTACGTATCGCTAAAGAAGCACTGACGTTTGACGACGTCCTCCTCGTTCCCGCTCATTCCACCGTTCTGCCGAATACTGCCGACCTCAGCACGCAGTTGACGAAAACCATTCGTCTGAACATTCCTATGCTCTCCGCGGCAATGGACACCGTGACTGAAGCGCGCCTGGCTATCGCCCTGGCACAGGAAGGCGGCATTGGCTTTATCCATAAAAACATGTCTATCGAGCGTCAGGCGGAAGAAGTTCGCCGCGTGAAGAAACATGAATCCGGCATTGTGTCTGACCCTCAGACCGTTCTGCCAACCACCACCCTGCACGAAGTGAAAGCCCTGACCGAACGTAACGGCTTCGCCGGTTACCCGGTTGTGACCGAAGATAACGAGCTGGTTGGCATCATCACCGGCCGTGACGTGCGCTTCGTGACTGACCTGAACCAGCCTGTCAGCGTCTACATGACGCCAAAAGAGCGTCTGGTGACCGTTCGCGAAGGTGAAACCCGCGACGTAGTGCTGGCGAAAATGCACGAAAAACGCGTTGAGAAAGCGCTGGTTGTCGATGCGAACTTCCATCTGCGCGGCATGATCACCGTGAAAGATTTCCAGAAAGCAGAACGTAAACCTAACGCCTGTAAAGACGAGCATGGCCGTCTGCGCGTGGGTGCAGCGGTGGGTGCCGGTGCCGGTAACGAAGAGCGTGTTGATGCGCTGGTGGCTGCGGGCGTTGACGTCCTGCTGATCGACTCCTCTCACGGCCACTCCGAAGGCGTTCTGCAGCGTATTCGTGACACCCGTGCTAAGTACCCGGACCTGCAGATCATCGGCGGCAACGTGGCAACAGGCGCAGGCGCTCGTGCGCTGGCTGATGCCGGCTGCAGCGCGGTGAAAGTAGGTATCGGTCCAGGCTCTATCTGTACTACCCGTATCGTCACCGGCGTGGGCGTTCCGCAGATCACCGCTGTGTCTGACGCGGTTGAAGCGCTGGAAGGCACCGGTATTCCGGTTATCGCTGACGGCGGTATCCGCTTCTCTGGCGACATCGCGAAAGCCATCGCCGCGGGCGCTGCTGCCGTGATGGTGGGCTCCATGCTGGCCGGTACCGAAGAATCCCCGGGTGAAATCGAACTCTACCAGGGCCGTTCTTACAAATCCTATCGTGGGATGGGCTCCCTGGGCGCGATGTCCAAAGGTTCCTCTGACCGTTACTTCCAGACCGATAACGCCGCTGACAAACTGGTGCCGGAAGGTATCGAAGGCCGCGTTGCTTATAAAGGCCGTCTGAAAGAGATCATTCACCAGCAGATGGGCGGCCTGCGCTCCTGTATGGGTCTGACCGGCTGTGGTACCATTGACCTGCTGCGTACCAAAGCGGAATTCGTACGCATCAGCGGTGCGGGTATCCAGGAGAGCCACGTTCACGACGTGACGATCACCAAAGAGTCCCCGAACTATCGTCTGGGCTCCTGATTTTTCTTCGCCCGACCTCGTGTCGGGCGATTTATTTAATCTGTTTCACTTGCCTCGGAATTAGCGTCAATGACGGAAAACATTCATAAACATCGCATCCTCATCCTCGATTTTGGTTCTCAGTACACTCAGCTGGTGGCGCGTCGCGTACGTGAACTGGGCGTTTACTGCGAACTGTGGGCGTGGGATGTCACGGAAGCACAGATTCGCGAATTCAATCCAAGCGGCATCATCCTGTCCGGCGGCCCGGAAAGCACCACCGAAGAGAACAGCCCGCGCGCGCCGCAGTACGTGTTCGAAGCAGGCGTGCCGGTATTCGGTGTCTGCTACGGTATGCAGACCATGGCTATGCAGCTGGGCGGCCACGTAGAAGGCTCTAACGAGCGTGAGTTCGGCTATGCACAGGTAGAAGTCGTCACCGACAGCGCACTGGTGCGTGGTATCGAAGACTCCCTGACCGCTGACGGCAAACCGCTGCTGGACGTGTGGATGAGCCACGGCGACAAGGTCACCGCTATCCCGTCTGACTTCGTGACCGTTGCCAGCACCGAAAGCTGCCCGTTCGCGATCATGGCGAACGAAGAAAAGCGCTTCTACGGCGTGCAGTTCCACCCGGAAGTGACCCACACCCGTCAGGGTATGCGCATGCTGGAGCGCTTCGTGCGCGACATCTGCCAGTGTGAAGCGCTGTGGACCCCGGCAAAAATTATCGACGACGCCGTGGAGCGTATCCGCCAGCAGGTTGGTGATGACAAAGTGATCCTCGGCCTCTCCGGCGGCGTCGACTCCTCCGTGACCGCGATGCTGCTGCACCGTGCCATCGGCAAAAACCTGACCTGCGTCTTCGTGGACAACGGTCTGCTGCGTCTGAACGAAGCCCAGCAGGTGATGGACATGTTCGGTGACCACTTCGGTCTGAACATCGTTCACGTGGAAGGTGAGCAGCGTTTCCTGGACGCGCTGAAAGGCGAGAACGATCCGGAAGCCAAGCGTAAAATCATCGGCCGCGTGTTCGTGGAAGTGTTCGACGAAGAAGCGCTGAAGCTGGAAGACGTTAAATGGCTGGCACAGGGCACTATCTATCCTGACGTGATTGAATCAGCTGCTTCAGCAACTGGTAAAGCACACGTCATCAAATCTCACCACAACGTGGGCGGCCTGCCGAAAGAGATGAAGATGGGTCTGGTTGAACCGCTGCGCGAGCTGTTCAAAGATGAAGTACGCAAGATCGGTCTGGAACTGGGCCTGCCGTACGACATGCTCTACCGTCATCCGTTCCCGGGCCCGGGTCTCGGCGTGCGCGTACTGGGTGAAGTGAAGAAAGAGTACTGCGACCTGCTGCGTCGCGCAGACGCGATCTTCATCGAAGAGCTGCACAAAGCTGACCTGTACAACAAAGTAAGCCAGGCGTTCACCGTATTCCTGCCGGTTCGCTCCGTCGGCGTGATGGGCGATGGCCGTAAGTACGACTGGGTTGTTTCCCTGCGTGCGGTAGAAACCATCGACTTCATGACCGCGCACTGGGCGCACCTGCCGTATGACTTCTTAGGCCGCGTGTCTAACCGCATCATCAACGAAGTGAACGGTATTTCCCGCGTGGTGTATGACATCAGCGGTAAGCCACCGGCTACGATTGAGTGGGAATGATTTCCCGCTGAATTAACACCAAAACCCTCTGCCTGCGCAGGGGGTTTTTTTATTGCCTCACTTTCCTTCACCCAACCGATACGCCAGCGCCACCACCAGCGACTGCACCAGGCACAGCGTCGCCGACTGGGACCGAAACGCGTCCACCTGCGCCTCTTTCACTACAAAGCAAAGATCGCTGAACGTCGCCAGGGGGCTGATCTGGCTGTCCGTAATCACAATCTGCCGCGCGCCGACGCTGGCGGCGGTTTCGCTGACCATCACCGTCTCTTCCGCGTACGGCGAGAAGCTGATCGACACCACAATGTCGCGCGCCTTAATGCGGCTGATCTGCTCGCGCAGCATCCCACCCATACCGTCGAGCAGAATAGGGCGACACTCCAGGTGGCTCAGGGCATAGGTTAGGTAGGCCGCGACGCTAAAGGAGCGGCGCAGACCGGCGATGTAGATGGTGTCGGCGTCGGCCAGCAGCTGTACCGCGCGCTCCAGCATTTCCGGTTCGGCGCGGGCGGCCAGCTGCTGTAGCGCCTGGGCGTTTGAACGGGCGAACTCCTGCAGGATGTCGAGCGGGGTTTCGGGCACGGCCTCGCTCTCCATTTCGCGAAACAGCCGGGCACGGTCGCTGTAGCTGGCGGTCTCCTCCACCAGGTTCATGCGAAACAGCTGTTTCATTTCGTTGAAGCCGGTGAAGTCAAAGGCGTTGGCGAAGCGGATCAGCGTCGAGGGCGGCACGTCGGCGCGCTCGGCAATCACGGCAACCGTATCAAAGGCCACGCTGTTCGTATTATCCAGCACATAGCGGGAGACCTGCTGCAGCCTCTTGCTCAGGCTATCGTAGCGATCGCGGATTTGCTGCTGCAGTTCGTTCAGGCTGGTTGCTGTCGTCATGTTATCCCCCAAATACAGTCCTGTGATTCTAAACGCAAAACCGCGTCTTTTAAATGTCGGCCATCCATCTGGCAGCAAAAATGAAACAGAAGCTTCAGTCATTCCCACGCCCGAAATGCCTTAATAGCGCACGCTGCGTCAGTATTGTTGGCTGTTAACATAAAAATCCATCCTTGATCACAATAATCATCATTTATTTTATTTCAACTTAAAATGGAATATTTGTTTCATATATAGTGTTCGGTACACAGTGTTCAGGTAACAGTCACGTATCAACAGCGAGAGGTTAAGGATGGAGACGGTAGCGAATTTTATTCACGGCGAATGTGTCACCGGTTCAGGCCAGCGCGTTCAGGCGATCTTCAACCCGGCCACCGGCAAGCAGATCCGCCAGGTGGTGATGAGTACGGCACAGGAAACGGAGCAGGCAATTGCCGCCGCGCAGCAGGCGTTTCCTGCGTGGGCGCGTCATGCTCCGCTTAAGCGCGCGCGCGTGATGTTCCGCTTCAAGGCGCTGCTGGAAGAGAACATGGATCGCCTGGCCCGTCTCATCAGCGAAGAGCACGGCAAGGTCTTCTCCGACGCGGTGGGCGAACTCACCCGTGGTCTGGAAGTGGTGGAATTTGCCTGCGGTATCCCTCATCTCCAAAAAGGTGAGCACTCAGCCAACGTCGGCACCGGCGTTGACAGCCACTCGCTGATGCAGCCGCTCGGGGTCTGCGTTGGGATCACGCCGTTTAACTTCCCGGCGATGGTGCCGATGTGGATGTTCCCGATTGCGCTGGCGACCGGAAACACCTTCGTGCTGAAACCGTCAGAAAAAGATCCCTCCCTGGCGCTCGCGCTGGCGCAGCTGCTGAAAGATGCTGGCCTGCCGGACGGCGTGTTCAACGTGGTGCAGGGTGACAAAGAGTCCGTTGACGTGCTCCTGACCGACCCGCGCGTGCAGGCGGTGAGCTTTGTCGGCTCGACGCCGATTGCCGAATACATTTACCAGACCGCGTCCGCCCACGGAAAGCGCTGTCAGGCACTGGGTGGCGCGAAAAACCACTGTATTCTCATGCCGGATGCCGACATGGAAATGGCCGCTAACGCCATTATGGGCGCAGGCTTCGGTGCGGCGGGGGAGCGCTGCATGGCGCTCTCGGTGGTGCTGGCTGTGGGGGATAAAACCGCCGATGACCTCTGCGCCCGGCTGGAAAAACAGATTGCCTCCCTGCGCGTCGGGCCGGGTCTGGACCAGACGCCGGAAAACGAAATGGGGCCGCTCATCTCCTCGGCGCACCGTAGCAAGGTGCTGGGCTATATCGACAGCGGGGAAGCGCAGGGCGCGACGCTGCGCGTGGACGGTCGCAGCTTCAGCGTGCAGGGGCACGAGCAGGGCTATTTCGTCGGGCCGACGCTGTTTGATAACGTCACCCCGGAGATGACCATCTATAAAGAAGAGATTTTCGGCCCGGTGCTTTCTGTGGTGCGCGTAGCAGATTACGCCAGCGCGGTGGACCTGATTAACCGCCATGAATATGGTAATGGTTCGGCAATCTTCACCCGTGACGGCGGCTGCGCGCGTCGCTTCTGCGAAGAGGTGCAGGCGGGCATGGTCGGGGTCAATGTGCCGATCCCGGTGCCGATGGCATTCCACAGTTTCGGTGGCTGGAAGCGCTCTATCTTTGGTGCGCTCAACGTCCACGGCAACGACGGTGTGCGTTTCTACACCCGAATGAAAACCATCACCGCACGCTGGCCGGAAATGCAGCAGGAGACAGGCGCTGCGTTCTCCATGCCAACGCTGGGCTGACAGGAGGCGTTATGCAAACCGAACGTATGACTATGGCCCAGGCGCTGGTCCGGTTCCTTAATCAACAATACGTCAGCGTGGATGGCGACGAAATGCCCTTCGTGGAGGGCGTGGCGACTATTTTCGGGCACGGTAACGTGCTCGGCATCGGCCAGGCGCTGGAACAAGATCCGGGCCATTTGCAGGTTATGCAGGGCTGCAACGAGCAGGGCATTGCCCATATGGCGACGGGATTCGCCAAACAGCACCGCCGTCAGCGCATTTTCGCCGTCACCTCCTCCGTCGGGCCGGGCGCCGCCAATATGGTGACCGCGGCGGCAACCGCTACGGCGAACCGCATTCCGCTGTTATTGCTGCCGGGCGATATCTACGCCAGCCGCCAGCCTGACCCGGTGCTGCAGCAGATCGAGCAGTATCACGATCTCAGCATCAGTACCAACGACTGCTTTCGTCCGGTCTCTCGCTACTGGGACCGTATCAACCGTCCCGAGCAGCTGATGAGCGCCATGCTAAGCGCGATGCGAACGCTTACTGACCCCGCCAATACCGGGGCGGTGACCCTCTGCCTGCCGCAGGACGTGCAGGGGGAAGCCTGGGATTATCCCCTGAGCTTCTTCGCGCGCCGCGTGCACCACATCGAACGTCGTCCGCCTGACCCGCAGCGTCTGGCGCAGGCGCGGGCGCTGATCGCCCGCAAGCGTCGTCCGCTGGTGGTGTGCGGCGGCGGCGTGCGCTATTCCGGCGCGCATGAGGCGTTTCGCGAATTTGTCGAGACGCTGCAGCTGCCGTTTGCCGAAACCCAGGCCGGGAAGGGGGCGCTGGTAAGTGACCACCCACTTAACCTGGGTGGCGTTGGGGTGACGGGGGGACTGGCGGCCAACCAGCTCGCGCCCCAGGCGGATTTAGTGATTGGCATCGGCACGCGTCTTACGGACTTTACCACCGGCTCCAAGACGCTCTTTTCCCATCCGGACGTCGAATTTCTGCTGCTGAACGTGGCGGAGTTCGACGCCCTGAAGCTGGACGCCACCGCACTGATCGCTGATGCTCAAACCGGACTTCAGGCCTTAACCCAGTCGCTCGGCGATTATCGCAGCGGCTGGGGAGAGGCGATCGCCGAGGCGAAATCCGCGTGGCGCGACGAGTGCCGTCGCCTGTGGGATCGCCAGTGGCATCCTGCTGATGCGCCCGAAGTGGCAGGGCACCTGGATAGCCAGCTGGTGGAATATGGCGAAACGCTCAACACTCGCCTGACCCAGACGCGGGTGCTGGGGCTGATCAACCAGCATATTGAAGATAGCGCCATCGTGGTGGGGGCGGCCGGATCGCTGCCGGGCGATTTACAGCGGCTCTGGCAGGTGAAAACGCCGGACAGCTATCACCTGGAATACGGATACTCCTGCATGGGCTACGAGATTGCGGCGGCCATCGGTGCGAAGCTCGCCAGACCCGACCAGCCGGTGTACGCCATGGTGGGGGATGGCTCGTACATGATGCTGCACTCCGAGCTGCAAACCGCGGTGCAGGAGGGGATTAAGGTCACCGTTCTGCTGTTTGATAACGCCAGCTTTGGCTGCATTAACAATCTGCAGATGGGGCACGGCATGGGGAGCTTTGGCACCGAAAACCGCCATCGCAACCCGGAAACCGGACGGCTGGACGGGCCGCTGGTGAAGGTCGATTTTGCCCAAAACGCTGAAAGCTACGGCTGCCGCGCGTGGCGGGTAAACGATGAGCAAAGCCTGCTGGCGGCGCTGGAGGCGTCACGCGCGCATCCGGGCCCGACGCTGCTGGACATCAAGGTGCTGCCGAAGACCATGACCCATGACTACGCCTCGTGGTGGCGAACCGGCGACGCGCAGGTGGCGGCGTCTTCTGCCGTGCGTGAAGCCGCTCTGCAAACGCAGGCGCAGGTGAAAAAAGCCCGCCAGTATTAAGTTTTCCCGCCGTAACGAAATTTTCATTTCATTTTTTTGTTTCCCCTCACCCTAACCCTCTCCCTCAGGGAGAGGGGCCGAATCGGTGCGGTTTTTACTCCCTCTCCCTGAGGGAGAGGGCTGGGGTGAGGGGGAAAATGGCTGTTCTCCTATGTTGTGAGATTGATAACAAAATTTATCTCATTCATCTCAAAAGTGTTAACTCGCACTCAAAAACATAATTTTCACTATTTATAGAAATGAAATAAATGTTTTATTTATAGGGTCGTTAGTTCACAGCATTCACCAACACCGGGAGCCGTTATGTTTAACATTGCTTTACTGGGCGCTGGCCGAATTGGCCAGGTACATGCAGCTAACATCGCCAGCCACGGCGCGACCACGCTCTGGTCCGTGGTTGACCCGAATCAGGAATTTGCCACCCGTCTCGCCACGCAGTATCAGGCCCGTCAGCAGAGCCTGATTGAGGCGATGACCGACCCTAACGTTCACGCCGTGCTGATTGCCTCCGCCACCGATACCCACGCGGACCTGATTGAAATGGCCGCCCGCCATGGCAAAGCCATCTTTTGCGAAAAGCCGGTACACCTCGACCTTGCCCGCGTGCGCGACTGCCTGAAAGTGGTCAAAGAGTACGACGTGCCGCTGTTTATCGGCTTTAACCGCCGCTTTGACCCGCAGTTCCGCCGGGTGAAAACCGACGCCCAGGCCGGGCGCATCGGCAAGCCGGAATCGCTGCTGATTATCTCCCGCGACCCGTCTCCGCCGCCTGCAGAGTACGTGCGCGTCTCTGGCGGCATGTTCCGCGATATGACCATTCACGACTTTGATATGGCGCGCTTCATCATGGGCGAAGAGCCGGTGTCGGTCTATGCCCAGGGCAGTAACCTGGTCGATCCGGCGATTGGCGAGGCGGGGGATATCGACACCGCATTTATCGTTCTGAAATATGCCTCCGGCGCGATGGCGACCATCGTCAACAGCCGCCGCTCATCTTACGGATACGACCAGCGCCTGGAGCTGCACGGCTCCGAAGGGCTGCTGTGCGCGGGCAATATTCTGGAAAACCAGGTGCAGCACTACGGCAAACAGGGCTGCACCAGCGCGCTGCCGGAACACTTCTTCCTGCAGCGCTACAAATCCGCTTACGCCGCGGAATGGGAACACTTTGTTGCGGTCCTGCGCGGCGAAGCGGTGCCTGACTGCAGCGGTGATGATGGTGAACGTGCGCTGTACCTCGCGGATAAAGCGCTGGAGTCGCTGCGTAGCCAGCGCGAGATCGTCCTCTAAACACAACCCCCCTACACAGAGAGACATAATAATGAAAAAACTGATCGTAGCCGCCCTCATCGCCATGACGTCCGGGGCTGCCCTCGCCGAAAACGAGCAAATTGTTTTCAGTACGCCAAACCTGGCCATGCCGTTTGAAGTACACATGCAGCGCACGGCGGTGAAAGCCGCAAAAGAGATGGGCGTGAAGCTTCAGGTGCTGGACGGGCAGGGCAGTTCACCGAAACAGGTGGCTGACCTGGAAAATGCCATCACTCGTGGGGCGCAGGGCTTTATCGTCTCCCCGAATGACGTAAACGCCGTCTCCAGCGCGGTAGATGAAATTCAGGATGCGAAGCTGCCGGTGGTGACCCTTGACCGCTCCGTCGACAGCCAGAAAAAAGTGCCGCACTTCGGGGCTAATAACTACAAAGGCGGCCAGGCGATTGGCGACTTCGTGAAAACCAAATTCCCCGACGGAGCGGAGATTATTCTGCTGACCGGTCAGCCGGGCTCCTCCTCCAATATTGAACGCACCAAAGGGATCCGCGACAGCCTGAAGGCGGGCGGGGATAAGTACAAGATCGTCGCCGATCAGACCGGAAACTGGATGCGTTCGGAAGGGATGCGCATCGTGGAAAGCGTTCTGCCTTCTCTGCCGAAACGCCCGCAGGTGATCCTCTCCGCTAACGACGATATGGCGCTGGGCGCGATTGAAGCGCTGCAGAGCCAGGGCGTGAAGCCGGGCGAAATTCTGGTCACCGGTTTTGATGCGGTACCGGAAGCGCTGGCCCGCGTGCGCGACGGCTGGCTGGCAGTAACGGCGGATCAGCGTCCGGGCTTTGCGGTGCAGACGGCGATGAGCCAGCTGGTGGCCAACGTGCGCGAGAAGAAAGCCATCACCGGGGCCGACTACCCGCCGACGCTGATCACCAAAGAGAATCTGCAGCAGGCTGAACGTATCGGTGAGGCCGGTAACTGACGTATCCGCAGCCGCCGCGCGAGCGGCGGCGCACTCTAAAGGAGGAGCAGACCGATGTCGCAACCCTTACTGAAAGTGACCGACCTGGCCAAAAGTTTTTCCGGCGTCTGGGCGCTGAGCAGCGCTCAGCTGACCGTCGGCGCGGGGGAGATCCATGCCCTGCTGGGGGAAAACGGAGCGGGAAAATCCACGCTGCTGAAGGCGCTCGCGGGCGCGCAGCCGCAAACCCGGGGGGATATCTGGTTTAACGGCGAAATGCTGCCGGTGGATGATTCCCCCGTTGAGCGGCAAAACAAGGGCATTATCACCATCTATCAGGAATTTAACCTGCTGCCCAATATGACTGTCGCGGAAAACATGTTTCTCGGGCGCGAACCGCGCAAACGTAACCTGATCGTCGACGAAAAAGCGGTTAACCAGGAGGCGCAGGTCATTCTCGATTACCTGCAGCTGAACGTTGCGCCAACCACGCCGGTGGCCCGCCTGAGCGTCGCCCAGCAGCAGATGGTGGAGATTGCCCGGGCGCTGACCCTCAACGCCAGGCTGATTATCATGGATGAACCTTCTGCCGCGCTGAGCGACAGCGAGGTGGAAAGCCTGCACCGCGTGGTACGTGAGCTGAAAAACCGCGGGGTGAGCATTATTTACGTTACCCACCGTCTGCATGAAGTTTTCCAGCTCTGCGACCGCTTCACCGTTTTCCAGGACGGCCGTTTCACCGGTACCGGTGCGGTGGCGGAAACCAACGTTGAGCAGCTGATCCGCCTGATGGTCGGGCGCGACGTGGCCTTTAATCGTCGTCCGGCCAGCGAAACGCATCATGAAGACAAACCCGTCCGCCTGGCGGTGAAGGGGCTGAGCCGCGAGAAGCCGCCGCTCGATCCCCACGGCATTGCCCTGCACGACATCAGCTTCCACGTCCACGCCGGGGAAGTGTTAGGGATTGCTGGCCTGGTGGGCGCGGGGCGTACCGAAGTGGCGCGCTGTCTGTTCGGCGCAGATGCCTTTACCTCCGGCAGCTTTGAGCTGGACGGCGTGCCGTACCAGCCGCGCGACCCGCTCTACGCCCTCGATCAGGGCGTGGCGCTGGTACCGGAAGACCGTAAAAAAGAGGGGGCGGTGCTGGGGCTGTCGATTCGCGACAACCTGTCGCTCTCCTGCCTCTCCTCGCTGCTGCAGTGGCGCTGGTTCGTGAATACCCGCAAAGAGGACGATCTGATTGAGTCCTACCGCCAGGCGCTGCAGATCAAAATGGTCAACAGCGCGCAGGAGGTGCGCAAGCTCTCCGGCGGTAACCAGCAAAAGGTGATCCTCGCGCGCTGCATGGCGCTCAATCCTCGCGTGCTGATTGTCGATGAGCCGACGCGCGGTATCGACGTGGGCACCAAATCGGAAGTGCACCAGGTGCTGTTTGAGATGGCAAAAAAGGGCGTGGCGGTGATCGTGATCTCCTCCGATCTGCCTGAAGTGATGGCGGTATCTGACCGGATCATCACCCTCAGTGAAGGGCGGGTGACCGGCGAGATCCACGGTGACGACGCTAACGAAGAACGGCTGATGACGATGATGGCCATCAACCACAACGCCCTGAACGCGGCATAACGGAGTTTCTCATGACGCAGATGATTTCTAAAACGCAGGCCCCGGTCAAACGCGCCGGACGCATCGATCCCATCGCCTTCTTCGAGCGATTCGGGGTGCTGATTTTCATGATCCTGCTGCTGATCTTCTTCCAGTCGCAGAACAGCAACTTTTTCTCTGAACGCAATATTTTCAACATATTAACTGAAGTCTCCATCTACGGGATCATGGCCGTGGGGATGACTTTCGTCATCCTGACCGCCGGGATCGATCTCTCCGTCGGCTCCATTCTGGCGGTGTGCGCCATGACTGCGGCGTACGTGATCAAGGGCGACAACTTCACCACCGTCGACCCGAACGCCTGGGGAGGCATGAGCTGGCTGATTGGGCTGGGGATTTGTCTGGCGATGGGCACGGCAATTGGCTTCCTGCATGGTCTGGGCGTCACGCGCCTGCGCCTGCCGCCGTTTATAGTCACCCTCGGCGGGATGACCATCTGGCGTGGCCTGACGCTGGTGATTAACGACGGCGCGCCGATTGCCGGTTTCGACCCGGGTTACCGCTGGTGGGGGCGCGGGGAGTTGCTCGGCATCTCCATTCCTATCTGGATATTCGCCCTCGTCGCCCTGGGGGGGTATCTGGCGCTGCATAAAACCCGCTGGGGCCGTTTCGTCTACGCCATTGGCGGAAACCCGGAGGCGGCACGCCTGGCGGGGGTGAACGTCAAGCGCGTGCTGGTCAGCGTCTACGTGCTGATTGGCTGTCTGGCGGGGCTGGCGGGCTTCATTCTGAGCGCGCGTCTGGGAAGCGCCGAGGCGGTAGCCGGTATCTCCTTTGAGCTGCGCGTCATCGCCTCGGTGGTGATCGGCGGTACCTCGCTGATGGGCGGTTACGGGCGTATTGGCGGCACCATTATCGGCTCCATCATCATGGGCATTCTGATTAACGGCCTGGTGCTGATGAACGTCTCAGCCTACTACCAGCAAATTATCACCGGATTAATTATCGTTCTGGCGGTGGCGTTTGACACCTACGCCAAGAGCCGTCGCGGCGCACTGTGAGGATCATGATGAAAGAGGTTCGTATTGGATTGATTGGCACCGGGTATATCGGCAAGGCGCACGCCATCGCCTATGCCCAGGCCCCGACGGTGTTCAACCTGCGTGGCAGGCTGGTGCGCGAGATGGTGGCGGAAGTTACGCCGGAACTGGCGGCAGCGCGGGCGCAGGCGTTTGGCTTCAACCGCTCCACCGGGGACTGGCGGGCGCTGGTGGCCGACCCGGCCATTGACGTGGTGGATATTTGCTCTCCCAACCATCTGCATAAAGAGATGGCGCTGGAGGCGATCCGTCACGGCAAACACGTTTACTCCGAAAAGCCGCTGGCGCTCAACGCCCATGACGCGCGTGAAATGGTCGACGCCGCAAAGCGGGCAGGGGTGAAAACGCTGGTGGGGTTCAACTACATGAAAAACCCGACCGCGCAGCTGGCGAAGGAGATTATCGCGCGCGGCGAGATTGGCGAGGTGATCCACTTCTACGGCACCCACAACGAAGACTATATGGCCGACCCGCTCTCGCCCATTCACTGGCACTGCTTCAAAGAGACCGCAGGCCTGGGGGCGCTGGGCGACCTCGCGGCGCATATAGTCAATATGGCCCAGTACCTGGTGGGAGATATCGAGCAGGTCTGCGGCGACCTGAAGATCGTGGTCCCGGCACGTCCGGCGAAGGCGGGTTCGGCAGAGATGATTGCCGTCGAAAACGAGGATCAGGCCCACGCGATGGTGCGTTTTGCGGGCGGGGCGCAGGGCGTCATTGAAACCTCTCGCGTCGCCTGCGGCCGCAAGATGGGGCTGTCGTATGTCATCACCGGGACGAAAGGTGCCATCAGTTTCACTCAGGAGCGCATGGCCGAGCTGAAGCTCTATCTGCATGACGACCCGGTGAACCGTCAGGGATTCCGCACGCTGCTCGTCGGCCCGGCTCACCCGGACTACGGTGCGTTCTGCATGGGGGCAGGCCATGGGATTGGCTTTAACGATCAAAAAACGGTGGAGGTGCGTGACCTGGTGGACGGGATTGCCGCCGACGCGCCGATGTGGCCGGACTTCGAAGAGGGCTGGAAGGTGTCTCGCGTGCTGGACGCGATAGCACTCTCACACCTGGAAGGCCGCTGGCTGAACGTGAACGACATTGTCTGAAGAGGGTTCAACGTGGAAAAGCAGTTTGATGTGATATGCATGGGCCGCGTGGCGGTAGACCTCTACAGTCAGCAAATTGGCGCCCGTCTGGAAGATGTGTCGAGCTTCGCCAAATATCTTGGCGGGTCGTCCGGCAACGTGGCGTACGGCACCGCGCGCCAGGGGTTACGCTCGTCGATGCTGGCGCGCGTCGGCGATGAACATATGGGCCGCTTCCTGCGGGAAGAGTTAAACCAGGTGGGCTGCGATACCAGCCATCTGATTACCGACAAAGAACGCCTCACGGCGCTGGTGCTGCTCGGCATTAAAGACCGGGACACTTTTCCTCTGATTTTTTATCGCGATAACTGCGCGGATATGGCGATTACCGCCAGCGATGTGGACGAAAGTTACATTGCCTCCGCACGGTGTCTTGCCATCACCGGGACTCACCTTTCTCATCCCCAGACCCGCGAGGCGGTGCTGACGGCGCTGGGCTATGCCCGCCGCCACGGCGTGCGCACGGTGCTGGATATCGACTACCGTCCGGTGCTGTGGGGGCTGACCTCCTTAGGCGACGGGGAAACGCGCTTTATCGCCGCCGATAAGGTCACCCGCGAGCTGCAGGAGGTGCTGCACCTCTTCGACGTGATTGTCGGCACCGAGGAGGAGTTCCACATTGCGGGCGGCAGCACCGATACCTTGCAGGCGCTGGCGCAGGTGCGTGGCGTGAGTCAGGCTACGCTGGTCTGCAAACGCGGCGCGCTGGGCTGTTCGGTCTATACCGATGCCATTCCGCCTCGTCTGGACGACGGCCTGACGGTGACCGGCGTGCGCGTCGAGGTGCTGAATGTCCTCGGCGCAGGGGACGCGTTTATGTCCGGCCTGCTGCGCGGTTACCTGAACGACGAAGGCTGGGAGCAGGCGTGCCGCTATGCCAATGCCTGCGGTGCGCTGGTGGTCTCCCGCCACGGCTGCGCTCCGGCGATGCCGAGCAAAACAGAGCTGGATGATTATCTTTCTCGCGCCGCACGTGTTCCGCGCCCGGATCTTGACCCGCGTCTTAACCATCTCCACCGGGTGACGACCCGCCGTCGCGAATGGCCGGAGCTGTGCGTGATGGCTTTCGACCATCGCAGCCAGCTGGAAGAGATGGCGCTGCAGTGCGGTGCGTCGATCGGGCGCATTCCGGCACTGAAGCAGCTGATCCTCCAAGCCAGCCGCGAGGCGGCAAACCGCGCCGGGCTGGAGGGTAAAGCCGGTCTGCTGTGCGACGGCACCTTTGGTCAGGATGCGCTAAACGCCATCACCGGGGAAGGGTGGTGGATTGGTCGTCCCATCGAGCTGCCGGGCTCCCGGCCGCTGGAGATGGAGCACGGTAACATCGGCACCCAGCTCATCAGCTGGCCGCAGGAGCACGTGGTGAAATGTCTGGTCTTTTTCCATCCGGAAGATGCCCACGGCCTGCGCCTTGAGCAGGAGCAGAAAATCGCCGAGGTGTACCACGCCTGCTGCCAGTCCGGGCATGAACTGCTGCTGGAGGTGATATTGCCCGCCAGCATGCCGCGCAGCGACGCGCTCTACCTGCGCGCCATCTCCCGTTTCTACAACCTGGGGATTTACCCTGACTGGTGGAAACTGCCGCCGCTCTCAGCCAGCGGCTGGACGGCACTGAACGAGATTATCGAACGTCGGGACCCGCACTGCCGCGGGGTGGTGATCCTCGGTCTGGATGCCCCGGCAGAGCAGCTGCGTGCCGACTTCAAAGCCGCCGCAGGGCAGACGCTGGTTAAAGGCTTCGCCGTGGGGCGCACGCTGTTTGGTGACGCCTCCCGCGCGTGGCTGAAACACGATATTGACGATGCGCAGCTGGTGGCGCGCATCCGGGACAACTACCTGCAGCTTATCGCCTGGTGGCGCGAGCGCGGACACGCATAATGGAGACGACAATGAGTGTACAACTGGGCATTAACCCGCTGACGTGGACGAACGACGATCTGCCTTCCCTCGGCGCGGAGACGTCGCTGGAGACCTGCCTGAGCGAAGGCAAAGAGGCCGGTTTTGCCGGTTTCGAACTGGGCAATAAATTCCCGCGCGAGGCGCGCCTGCTCGGCCCGATTTTACAGCGCCACGACCTGAAGCTGGTCTCCGGCTGGTACTCTGGCCGCCTGCTGGAGCGCAGCGTGGAGGAGGAGATCGCCGCCGTGCAGCCCCACCTGACGCTGTTGCGCGAGCTGGGGGCGAAGGTGCTGGTCTTTGCGGAAGTGAGCGGCTGTATTCACGGCGAGCAGCAGACCCCGGTGCATCTGCGCCCGCGCTTCCCGCAGGAACGCTGGAAGGAGTACGGGGAGAAGCTCAGCGAATTTGCCCGCTATACGCAGCAGCAGGGGGTGCAGATTGCCTACCATCACCATATGGGCACGGTGATTGAGTCCGCCGAAGACGTGGACAACCTGATGACCCACACCGCTGAGGAAGTGGGGTTACTGCTGGATACCGGCCATCTGACCTTTGCCGGAGCCGACCCGCTGGCGGTGGCGCAGCGCTGGGCGTCGCGCATCAACCACGTTCACTGCAAAGACGTGCGTGCCGACGTGCTGGCGGACGTTAAAAACCGCAAAACCAGCTTCCTCGATGCGGTGCTAAGCGGCGTATTTACCGTACCGGGTGATGGCTGCGTCGATTACCCGCCGATCATGCGGCTGCTGAAAGCGCAGGATTATCACGGCTGGCTGGTGGTCGAGGCGGAGCAGGATCCGGCGATTGCCCATCCGCTGACCTATGCCCGTCTGGGGTATAACAACCTGAGCCGCCTGGCGCACGACGCCGGGCTTATCTGAGGAGGTGACATGTCACGTCTGTTATCACGCTGGCAACAGCCGAATGCTGAGGGGCGCACCCAGTCCGTTACGCCGGAAAGTGCGGGTTGGGGATATGTCGGTTTTGAGGCATATGAATTGCAGGAGGGGCAGGTGCTGACGCTGCCCGCCATCAACGAAGAGCGCTGCCTGGTGCTGGTCGCCGGGCGCGCCTCCATCAGCACGCCCTCCGCGCAGTTTAACGATATTGGCGAGCGGATGAGCCCGTTTGAGCGCATTAAGCCGTGGGCGGTGTACGTCACCCCGCAGGAGACGGTGCAGGTGACGGCGCTGACGACGCTGGAGCTGGCCGTCTGCGCTGCGCCGGGCAAAGGCACATACCCGACGCGGCTGATTGCGCCGCAGGACATCGACGGCGAGGCGCGCGGCAAGGGGCACAACCAGCGCTATGTGCATAACATTCTGCCGGAAGGTAAATCTGCCGACAGCCTGCTGGTAGTGGAGGTCTGGACCAACGAAGGGTGTACCAGTTCCTATCCGAGCCACAAGCACGACACGGATAATCCGCCGCAGGAAACCTATCTGGAGGAGACCTACTACCATCGCCTCAACCCGGATCAGGGGTTCTGCATGCAGCGCGTCTACACCGACGATAGAACGCTGGACGAGTGCATGGCGGTCTACGACCGTGATGTGGTCATGGTGCCGAAGGGATATCACCCGGTGGCGACGATGGCCGGGTACGATAGCTATTACCTCAACGTGATGGCCGGCCCGGTACGCAAATGGATGTTTACCTGGGAAGAGGACCACGCGTGGATTAATCGGGATTATCCCGCCACAGGCAGCCGCTGAAGCGGGTTTTTTGCCGGGTGGCGCTGCGCTTACCCGGCCTGTGAAACGCTTACCTTGCTTCTAACGCCTGCTCAATCGTTCGGGCGATGGCCTCTGGCTGGCTCACCATCGACACGTGACTCGCCGCGACCCCGGTGGTTTTCGCGTGGATCGTCTTCGCCATCGCGCGCTCAAGCGCGGGGTTAATCATCCGGTCATTCTCACTCACCACATACCAGCTCGGCTTATTGTGCCACGCGGCGTGAGTGACCTTTTCGCCAAATGCATCGGCTTTAATTGGCCCCTGCGTGGCGGCGATGGTCAGTTGTTCAGCCGGTTTCACATCCGGTGCGAAATCCTTCCTGACGGCTTCGGTCGGCAGGTATAAGTCGCCGTCAGCCGTTTTAGCGATGCCTGCACTTCCGGGCGGGGCCGGGAAGGTATTCGCCAGCTCTGCCGTCGACTGGCCGGAATCCGGCGCGAACGCCGCCACGTAAACCAGCGATTTAACCCGTGCATCGTTGCCCGCTTCGCTAATCACGGTGCCACCCCAGGAGTGACCGACCAGCACGACGTCCCCCTTAGCACGGGCGATGGCGCGCTGGGTGGCCGCAACGTCATCTTTTAGCGACGTAAGCGGGAGCTGAACGGCGATAACCTCGGTATGGTGTTTTTGCAGCCGGGTAATCACCTTATTCCAGCTGCTGCCGTCGGCAAACGCGCCGTGCACCAGCACGACGCTGGTTTTATTCTCCGCAAAAGCGCTGGCCGAAAGCGCCAGCAGGCCTGCTGTCAGTACAGACAGTGCTTTCATCTTCAGACTCCTTAAAAATGGTGGATCGCCGCGTGGGGCGGCACGGTGAATTCGATGGTTTTGTGATCGAGGGGCTTATGCGTCGGATCGGCCAGAATAATCGTCACCTTGTGCTTACCGGCGGGCAGACCCACCAGAATCACCGGCTCTCCGCTGGCGTCAGCCCAGTGCCACGGCGCGTCATCTACCACGACGTGGATGTGGCCGATGCGAGGTGTGACTTTCAGCGCGTCGGGCCCAAATACAGGTTCAATGCGCAGGTTTTCGGCCCGGTACTGAATAAACACTGCGCCTTTGCTTAGCGGCCCGGCAAGCGGTGGATCGACTATCAGCTTTGCGGGCGGCTGCGGCTGTGCCAACGGCGCAACGGCGGCTGGGCCATTAACATCGGCGGCGCTGAGGTTGCCCAGCGGTGTGGCCTGGACATGCGCTACAGATGCCAGGGCGAGTACGGGTAAAAGTACATATCGACGAATCATCGGTCTCTCTCCTCCGGTTATGAATGACGACAGGGAAAGAAAACCATTTTTATGTATCGGTGATATTTGCCTGAGGCGGTGTTTTGTACCCGTTTGTCTGCGTGGTGCGCTGGATACAGTGCGTTACAGTTTGCCTGCCGGGACGGCGCACAATCGCTATCGCCAGCCCGGCAATCACCAGCGTCAGCCCCGTTGATACCCACATTGTTCCGGCGATCCCCAGCGTTTTGTTTAACCATGCACAGGCAAACGGTGAAGCCGCTGCTGTGAGCTGGCCAGGAATAAGCAGCATACCGGTGCGGCGGGCATAGCTCTCCACGCTAAACAGCTCCAGCGGCAGGTTCGCTTTGACTATCGTCATTAGCCCGTTGATGGCACCAAAACCCAGCACAAACCCGGCGGCACACCAGGCAAACCGGGTGCTGCTTAGCCCAATCAGAAAGCAGAGCGGCATGGCAAGGGCGGTGAAAAGGGTCAGTTTGAACGGCGTTAAGCGGGCACCCGCCAGCACCTCCAGCGAGCGAGCCCCCGTCTGACCTATCCCCCACAGGATGCCGATCGTGACCGGCAGGCCGAAGCTGGCGATAAACTCTGGCAGATGGGTAGACGTACCGCTGGAGACAAAGGTGAAAAGGGCGATGAAGGCTGCATAAAGCCAGCCGTTTCGTTGTTCGTTGCGCAGAGGTGGCGCGGTGACCTTTGTCGTCACCGTTAGCCGCTGCCGGGGAAGCGAGCGGATCAGCGCCGCGCTCAGCAGGCCAAAGAGGGCATAAACCCTTAGCGCCTCTTGCCAGCTCATAAGGTGGAGCAGGCCATCACCCAGCGGCCAGAAGACGGCGGATGCCAGCCCGCCCGCCAGCGTGACGCGTGAGATTGTTCTTCGCGCCTGCTGACCGTAGAGGTTCACCAGCGCGGCGAACAGCGCATCGTACAGCGACAGGCGCATCCCGATGCCGGTGATCAGCCAGACGCAATACCAACCAAATAACGTCTGGGTATATGCCATACCCGCGCAGCCTGTGGCGATCAGCAACGTGCCACTCATCACCACCCTCTGGCCGCCAAAGCGTTCCAGCAGGTGGGCGATGAAAGGGGAGGCCGCCGCCATCACCAGCATTGCCAGCGTCAGGCCGAGGTAAATCTGTGGTGATGACCACCCCCGATCGGCTGATATCGCCAGCGCGAAGGTACCGGGCATATAAAACGAGATCCCCCAGTTGATGAGTTGATGACATCCGGCAGTGAGGGCGAGTCGACGAGGCAGGGCAGGAGTTTCCATTGTTTCATTCCGTTATGCAGTTGTCCCCAGCATAGCGAGCGAGGTATTGTGCAAACAGGTCTGCAACCTTATGCGCGGTATAAGAGAAACTTTGAATGACGACGCTTAATCTGGGCTATCTCGCGACGTTCCGGCTGGTGATCCAGCGCGGCAGTTTTTCCGCTGCGGCGGATCTGATGGGCATTTCCCAGCCCGCTGTCAGCATGCAGGTACGTCAGCTGGAGCAGTTTTTGCAAACGCGCCTGGTGGAACGTACCGGGCGAGGCATTAAGGCGACGGCCGCCGGAGAGGCCCTGCTGGCCCACGGGGAACGCATTCAGCAAGTGGTGGATGAAACCCTCCAGTCCGTGGGTGCGTTCAGACACGATGTTAGCGGGACCATTACGCTTGGCACGGGGGCGACGGCCTGTATCCATCTTTTGCCGCCGTTACTGGAGCAACTGCGCCGCGACTATCCGCTCCTGCGGGTGGGCGTAACCACGGGCAACACGCTCGACATCGTCCGGGCTATCGAAGAGAACCGTCTCGATATGGGGCTGGTGACGCTGCCGGTCAGCGGCAAAGCGCTGGACGTCATGCCGGTGATGGACGAGGAGTTTGTCTTTATTGCTTCGCAGGCGCAGCAGGACGCTTTCAGGCACTTAACCCCGGAGGTGCTCCATGCTCAGTCGCTGATCGCCTTTGAGTCAGGCAGCAGTACCCGGACGCTCATTGATGGCTGGTTTGCTGCCAGCGGATTAACGATCGCACCGGTGATGCAGCTTGGCAGCATTGAGGCGATTAAGCGTATGGTTCGCGTGGGGCTGGGCTACAGTATCGTTCCAGGAATGGCGGTAGCGCATGAGGCTGACCGTGAAGGGCTGTGCGTGATGTCGCTGACGCCCATGCTGCAGCGACAGCTGGCTATCGTAATGCGGCAGGATAAGATCCTTAGCAAAGGGATAGCAGGAATTATTCGGCTGGTGCAAAACCATCCGGCGGGCTAGCGGTCAGCTGCGTCGACGTTCAGGCTGGACTGCTGCAACTGGATCTTGTCCTGATGGTGATACCAGGCGCCAATGGAAGAGTAAACGAAGCGGCCAAAGAAAAACAGAAAGCTGATGAGCAGTATGATGCGGGTCATTCGGGTGTTAAAACGGTGTCGTTTGCGCATACGCGTGGCCTGACTCACTCTCTTTTTCCTGGGCATGCCCTTTTGGGCGATGGGGATATTAAGGCACAGCGGAAAGACAGGGTCAATTCCGCAATGTGTAAATAACCGTCAGTGTTTACATTAATTATTGTTATTGAAATTGATTGTTGCATTTACCATATTGATAATATGAGGAAAATTATTTCAAAAAAAACGCATGTAAGGCGTATTTGCATAAAATAGTTTGATTTAAGTCAACGGATTCCCGGCTCTGGTATTTAAAATCCCTCCTCCACACTGTTCGCCCTGCACATCACCGGGGCGGCGTCAGGTCAGGTTGGATGCCTGTCTTTATTTTCCCTCTGGAGTAAAAGGGGTTTAACCGGGCATCTATGAACATTTTCGCTTTTCTTAAAAACAATAAAAACCGCTGGTGGGCATTGCCGCTTATTTTGCCGGTGGGGTTACTGCCCGTGCTGAGCGTGGCGAATACGTTCACGCAGCTGGGCGACGGCATTGCGGCGCTCTATTATTTACCGCTCTCTTTTTTGCTTTCGCTGATGATGTTTTTTGGTCTGGAAGCTCTGCCCGGTATTGTACTGGCGCTGTTTATTCGCTATTACCCGTCGGTCGGGCTGTTCGAAACCGTCGCCGGTGTGTTCCATTTTATCGTCCCGTTAGTGCTCAGCTGGGGCGGCTATCGGGTTTTTGCGCCCAGACGAAATATGACGGCCTATGGCGACGTGCGGCTGATGGCGCAGCGTATGTTCTGGCAGGCCTTCTGCCCTGCGACGCTGTTTCTGGTGCTGTTCCAGTTTGCGGTGTATCTCGGCATATATGAGAGTCGTCAGAGCCTGGCGGGGCTGAACCCTCTCAATATTCGCACGCTGATTAACTATCAGGCCCTGCTGGTCAGCGGGCTGACGGGCGTGCCGCTATGTTATCTGCTGATCCGCCTGATTCGGCATCCGCGCTATCTCAACAGTCTCATCTCGCAGATCCGTAGCCAGATAGACGCAAAAGTGACGCCCGCTGAGTTTCTGATTTGGGCTGTTGCGCTCGGCGGGCTGATTTCGCTGCTGCTGCTCCCGATGAATGAAAACAGTTCCATTTTCACCACCAACTATACCCTGTCGTTGCTGATGCCGGTGATGCTCTGGGGGGCGATGCGCTTTGGCTATAAGCTGATTTCGCTTATCTGGACGCCGATACTGCTGGTGTCTATCCACTATTTTTACCGCTATATTCCAATGAACCAGGGATACGACGTTCAGCTGGCGATCACCTCTTCCAGTTACCTGGTCTTTTCGTTCGTGGTGATTTACATGTCGATGCTGGCGACCCGGCAGCGCGCGGTGAACAAGCGTGCCCGCAGGCTGGCGTTACTCGACCCGGTTGTGCATATGCCTAACCTGCGGGCGCTGTCGCGCGATCTGGCGAAAAACCCGTGGTCGGCGCTCTGTTTAGTGCGTATTCCTGAGCTGGAGATTCTGGGGCGTAACTATGGCGTGTTGCTGCGCATTCAGTACAAACAGCGGCTGGCGCAATGGATTAATGCCAGGCTCCAGTCCAACGAAAAGGTTTATCACCTCACGGGCTGTGACCTGGCGATTCGCCTTAACGCGGAATCGCACCAGCAGCGGATTGAAACTCTGGACGAGCATATCAAACAGTTCCGCTTTATCTGGGATGGCATACCGTTGCAGCCGCAGGTGGGCGTGAGCTACTGCTATGTACGTTCGCCCGTCAACCACCTCTATCTGGTGCTGGGCGAGCTGGGGGTAGTGGCTGACCTGTCGCTCTCCTCTAACCACCCGGAAAACCTTCAGCAACGTGGTGCCGTCCACCTGCAGCGTAGCCTGAAGGATAAAGTCGCGGTGATGAGTCGCCTGCAGCGTGCGCTGGATAACAACGAATTCACGCTGCTGGTTCAGCCTGTGCGCGGCCTGCGGGGGGACAGCTATCACGAAGTGCTGCTGCGCATGACCGATGCAAACGGGCTGTTAATCTCGCCTGAACAATTCCTGCCCGTTGCCCAGGAGTTTGGACTCTCTTCGCGGGTGGATTTGTGGGTACTGGACCACACGCTGCGCTTCCTTGCAGCGCACCGCGAGAAACTGCCCGGCCAGCGCTTTGCCATTAATCTGGCCCCTTCAACGGTGTGTCGGGTGCAGTTCCCGCTCGAGGTGAGTCGTCTGCTGACCCACTATGCCATCGAGCCGTGGCAGCTGATCTTTGAAGTGACGGAGTGCAGCACCTTCTGCAACGCGGAACAGGCGCTACACATCCTCAGGCAGTTGCAGAAAATGGGGGTACGCATTGCGATTGATGATTTCGGTACCGGTTATGCGAGCTATGCGCGGCTGAAAAGCGTGGATGCCGACATTCTCAAGATTGACGGCAGCTTCATCCGTAATATCGTCAACAACAGTCTGGACTATCAGATTGTGGCGTCTATCTGCCATCTGGCACGCATGAAGAAGATGCTGGTGGTGGCGGAGTATGTCGAGACCGAAGAGATACGTAGCGCGGTTCACGCGCTAGGCATCGATTATGTGCAGGGTTATCTGATTGGCAAGCCGGTTGCGCTTGAGTCACTGGCGGAAACTGAGGCGTCCACCGCGGACGCCTGAGTCATCATGCGGCGACGTCGGCGCTCTCTTCCTTGATTTTGAGCATCCAGCCGGTGACCGCTTCCCAGTACTGCTGCTCTTTTTCCAGATCCAGCAGGACCAGCGCGTTCTGGCTGAACCAGTCGTGCGGGAAGCTCAGCGTCCAGTGGTGATCGTCGGTTGTCAGCTTCAGCGTCGGCGGCGTCGTGGTGGCCTGACGCTGGTTATTGAGCAGCACGCCCAGACGCAGCAGCTGGATGAGCGGCAGGAACTGCTTCTTCTTGAACAGCGTGAAGCGCGGCAGATCGTCGAGCTTGATGGCCTTGCGGTGATAACGCACCAGCGTCGCCATCATGGTTTGCTGCTCCTGGTTAAAGCCAGGCAGATCGCTGTTTTGCAGAATATAGGCCGAATGGCGGTGCATTCCGCTGTGATTAATGTTCAGCCCCACCTCGTGCAGCATCGCGGCCCATTTCAGCAGGGCGGCAAGCTGCGGGTGCGCGAGCTTAGGATTCTGTTCTTCCCACTGTTCGTACATCTGGACCGTTGTTTCCAGCACGCGCTTCGCCTGCTCGCGGTCGATGTTGTACTGGTTGGCCAGGCTTTGCGCGGTGCGGCTGCGAATGTCCTGATGGCGGAAGCGGCCTTCCATCTCATACAGCACGCCTTCACGCAGCGCACCGTCGGAGAGACGCAGCTCCTTAATGGCAAGCGCATCAAACACGCCGCAGAGGATAGCCAGACCCGGTACAAATACCGCCTTACGTTCGTCAGAAAGACCCGGCAGGCTTAGGGCATCAAAACTTTTATGCTTCAGCACTTCTTCGGTCAGCAGGGTCAGGCGTTCAGGCGTGATAAACCCGTCTTTTTCACCCATTGCCAGCAGGACTTCATGCGCCGCCTTGATGGTACCCGACGCGCCCAGCGCCACGTTCCAGCCCTGAATACGGTACTGCCAGGCCAGATTTTCCAGCTTCTGGACCGCGGCCATACGCGCCCGCTGGAAGTTTTCACGGGTGATGGCGCCGCCCGGGAAATACATCTGCGCGAAGCTGACGCAGCCCATACGGCGGCTTTCCACCAGACGCGGCTCAAAGTCTTCGCCGATCACCAGTTCCGTAGAACCCCCGCCAATGTCGATAACCAGCTTGCGCCCTTTTTCCGGCTGGGTGTGCTCAACACCCATGAAAATCAGACGCGCTTCCTCGTTACCGGAGATGATCTCAATCGGGTAGGGGATCACTTTTTCGGCTCGCTTGAGGAACTCCGGGGCGTTCAGCGCCTGGCGCAGCGTGTGGGTCCCCACAATGCAAACGCTGGAAGGCGAGAAGCCCTGCAGGCGCTCAGCAAACAGGGACAGGCAGTTTAAGCCGCGCTCCATCGCCTCTTCGCTCAGCATGCTGCGTTCATCAAGACCATCCGCCAGGTGTACGCGCTGCTTCAGACGACCGATGATCTGCAGCGCGCCATCCACCTCACGGGCGATGACCATGTGGAAACTGTTAGAGCCAAGATCGACCGCGGCGAATTCCTGCGGGCGTGGGGTCTTATCATTTATCGGCATAGGTTAATCGGGTTGCTCGAGTGATTTGATATAGTCGTAAATCGCCAGTTGCGACCGCACTTTACGACGATTGCCGCGCGGTACATAGCGGTTACTGAGTTCTTTGTCGATATAGCGCGCTTTCACCGTATCACTGAATAGGATCTCGATAATGTCGAGGATACGCTGTTTCAGGCGCGGATCCAGCAGCGGGGTCGCGACTTCAATTCGATAGTCAATATTGCGCGTCATCCAGTCTGCCGAAGAGAGATAGACCTGTTTATCACCCGCATTATCGAAAATATAGACCCGATCGTGTTCCAGGTAGCGATCAACAATGCTGATAACGCGAATATTGTCGCTGATGCCTTCCAGTTCCGGGATCAGCGAGCACATGCCGCGGATCAGCAGGTTAACCGGCACGCCGGAGCTGGACGCCGCATACAGACGGTCCACCAGACCTTTATCGACCAGGTTGTTAAGCTTCAGCGTGATGCCAGATGACAAACCTTTCTGGGCATTGGCGATCTCTTTATCGATCATATCGTACAGCAGGCGGCGCGAGTTCTGCGGCGAGACCAGCAGATAGTCAAAGCTCACCGGGCGGTACGGGTTCTCAATAAAGTTAAATACACGGCGCACTTCGTTAGTGATGCGGGCGTCGGCGGTGAGCAGCGAGTAGTCGGTGTAAATCCGCGCCGTTTTCTCGTTGAAGTTCCCGGTTCCGATGTGGGCATAACGCACCACGTCTTCGCCCTCTTTACGGGAGATCAGGAACAGCTTGGCGTGAATTTTCAGCCCAGGCGCGGAGAAGATGACGTGCACACCCGCTTCCGTCAGACGGCGTGCCCAGTGAATGTTGGCTTCTTCATCGAAACGTGCCTGCAGCTCTACTACCACGGTCACTTTTTTGCCGTTGTGCGCCGCATGGATCATCGCGTCGATGATGCGGGAATCTTTTGCCACGCGGTAGATGTTGATTTTGATCGCCAGCACGCTCGGGTCGAAAGAGGCCTGACGCAGCAGTTCAAGTACGTGTTCAAACGTGTGGTAAGGATAGTAGAGCAGGACGTCACGTTCGCGAATGGCGTCAAACCCGTTGCGGAATTTATCAAACCAGAGATGGCGCAGGCGCGGCAGCGGCTTGTTCACCAGGTTGGCTTTGCCAACGTTCGGGAAGCCAATAAAGTCTTTAAAGTTGTGGTAACGGCCACCGGGTACGATGGAGTCATAGCGCGAAATGGTCAGTTTCTCGCGCAGCATCTCCACCATGGCGTCCGGCATATCGCGCTGGTAAACAAAGCGGACCGGCTCGGCCGTCAGGCGCTGTTTCAGGCTGGAGGACATCAGCTCCATCAGGCTGGCTTCCATCTCGTGGACCAGGTCGTATTCGGCGTCACGGGTCATCTTCATCGAGTAGGCGTTTAGCGCATCGTAGTCGAAGAAGCCTTTGAAGATGTCGTCCAGACAGTAACGCAGGATGTTATCCAGCAGGATCATTGGCTTGCGTCTGCGCGGGGTTTCCGGCGGCAGGTTCACAAAGCGCGGCACCTTGTCGGACGGGATCTCCAGCAGCGCGTAGCTGATGGACTCACCGCGAATAATTTCCACGGCCAGATAGGTGTAGTCATCCTTCAGGAACTGCACCAGGTCGGTTTCGCGGTTAATCAGAATCGGGGTAATGTGCTGGCGGAGATAATGTTTGAAGTAGTGGCGCAGCCAGTTTTGTTGGTTAACGGAAAGCTGACGTTCGTTAATCAGGAAGATTTGATTGCGCGCCATCTCCAGCAGCAGTTCGTTATACAGGCCGTCAAACTCCTGATCGGCTTTCAACACGCGGGACTGGATTTTACCCAGCAGATGACGCGAGTGAGAATTTAAGCCCTGTTCTTCGCTGATGATGATCCGTCTTTTCAGCTCGGCAAAGCGAACCTTGTAGAACTCATCCAGGTTGTTGGAATAAATGCCCAAAAAACGCATGCGTTCGATCAGCGGGTTACTTTTGTCGGCCGCTTCCTGGAGTACACGTTCGTTAAATGCTAACCAGCTTAGCTCTTTCTCGATATATAACTTTTCCTGACCCATTACAGCTCACACTCCAGTTCAATCACAGGACGTGGTAAATCCGTCTCGTCCTTATTATGGCGAGCATTTCCACGATATGTCCAACAGTGCCAGAAAAGTATGACAGTTATTTTTTTTGTTGGGGATTTTAGAGAGTTGGGGGAGGCAATATCGGGTAATGCAATAAGTCGGGTAAGCGTAGCGCCACCCGACATAACAAACTACTCTTCGGCCGCATAACCCTGAGGCGGAAGCTTAACGCCGTCCAGCCAGGCTGCACCGTCGCGCATTTCAAGACGCCCGTCAACAAACCAGCTGACCACCAGCGGGTAGATGGCGTGTTCCTGGGTTTGCACGCGCTCGGTCACGTCGTCTTCGTTGTCGCCATCAAAGACCGGGACTTTCGCCTGCAGGATCACCGGGCCACCGTCCAGTTCGTCAGTGACGAAATGCACAGAGGTACCGTGCTCCTCATCGCCATTTTCCAGCACCTGACGGTGTGTGTGCAGGCCGGGATATTTTGGCAGCAGGGAAGGGTGGATATTCAGAAGTCGCCCGGCGAAGTGTTCGACAAACGCCGGGCTCAGAATACGCATATAGCCCGCCAGTACGACCACGTCCGGTGCATAGGCATCAATCTCGTTAACCAGTTCGCGGTCGAAGGCTTCACGCCCGGCGAACTGGCTGGCTTCCAGCGCGTGCGCGGGAATGCTCTCTTGCCGCGCGCGCTCAAGGCCGAACGCGTCGGCCTTGTTGCTGAATACTGCCCGAATGGTGCCGTTAATTTTCTTCTGTTTGCAGGCGTCTATGATGGCCTGCAAATTACTTCCGTTGCCGGAAATGAGCACCACGATGTTTTTCATTCAATGACCACACGCTCTTCGGAATCGGAGGCTTTAATCGTACCGATTTTCCACGCGTTTTCACCTTTCTCGGTCAACAGCTTAACCGCTTTATCGGCTTCGCTTGCTGGCAGGGCGATAACCATGCCCACGCCGCAGTTAAAGGTGCGGTACATTTCGTGAGAACTCACGTTGCCTGCGGTCTGCAGCCAGTTAAAGACTGCCGGCCACTGCCATGAGGATTCGTCGATCACCGCCTGGGTGTTATCCGGCAGGACGCGCGGAATGTTTTCCCAGAAGCCGCCGCCGGTCAGGTGGGCAATGGCGTGAACGTCAACGTTCTCGATAAGCTCCAGCACGTTTTTCACGTAGATGCGGGTCGGGGCCAGCAGATGGTCAGCCAGCGGTTTACCTTCAAGCTCAGTGGTTTGTGGGTCGCAACCGCTGACTTCGAGAATTTTACGCACCAGAGAGTAGCCGTTGGAGTGTGGGCCGCTGGAAGCCAGCGCAATCAGCACATCACCATCAGCCACTTTGCTGCCGTCGAGAATTTCTGATTTTTCTACTACACCGACGCAGAAGCCTGCGACGTCATAATCTTCGCCGTGATACATGCCAGGCATTTCCGCGGTTTCACCGCCCACCAGCGCGCAGCCGGACTGCAGACAGCCTTCGGCGATACCGTTAATGAC
Organism: Enterobacter cloacae complex sp. IR53030; assembly: GCF_049238365.1. Taxonomy (NCBI): domain Bacteria; kingdom Pseudomonadati; phylum Pseudomonadota; class Gammaproteobacteria; order Enterobacterales; family Enterobacteriaceae; genus Enterobacter; species Enterobacter cloacae complex sp. IR53030. The sequence continues at coordinate 64,428 of NZ_JBMKHA010000010.1, read as the reverse complement.
GCTGGCTGCGGTATCCACATCCAGTTTGCCGGTCGCGTAGTAATCGAGGAAGAACAGGGGTTCTGCACCCTGAACCACCAGGTCATTCACGCACATCGCAACCAGATCGATACCGATCGTGTCGTGACGTTTTAAATCCATCGCCAGGCGCAGTTTGGTGCCTACGCCGTCAGTTCCCGAGACCAGAACAGGTTCACGATATTTTTGCGGCAGCGCGCACAGTGCGCCGAATCCACCCAGACCACCCATCACTTCCGGGCGGCGGGTTTTTTTCACCACACCTTTGATTCGGTCAACCAGCGCATTACCTGCGTCAATATCAACACCGGCATCTTTGTAGCTGAGAGAAGTTTTGTTGGTCACGGCTCAAGTCCCCACGCGATTGCATAGCTAGTAAGAAAAATCGGCGCAATTCTAACAGTCCAGGCAAACGTTTGCGAGCCTATTCTCGGTGCAGGGATCTTTTTTTCTCTCTGGCCATTGCGGGGCAACAAACTTGACTCTGTTCACGAAAATGAAACCGGTTTCGGCGATCTGCTTGCAACGGATAACCCCTTTGCACATCATCGAACTGAAACCGGTTTCTGTAATTGTTTTTGCAGAAAATAACGCAGAATGAGGGAAAGCGAATGTCAGGATTTAAAGCAGATTTTCTGTGGGGTGGTGCCGTTGCGGCGCATCAGCTGGAAGGCGGCTGGAAAGAGGGCGGCAAGGGCGTAAGCGTTGCCGACGTCATGACGGCGGGTGCGCATGGCGTACCGCGTGAAATCACCAACGGCGTGCTGGAAGGGAAGAATTACCCTAACCATGAAGCCATTGATTTCTACCATCGTTATAAAGAAGACATCAGACTCTTTGCCGAGATGGGGTTCAAATGTTTCCGTACCTCCATCGCCTGGACGCGTATCTTCCCGAAAGGCGACGAGCGGGAGCCTAATGAGGCTGGCCTGAAATTCTATGACGATCTGTTCGACGAATGCCTGAAGTACGGCATCGAACCGGTTATTACGCTTTCTCACTTCGAGATGCCTTTCCACCTGGTGACGGAATACGGCGGCTGGCGCAACCGTAAGCTGATCGACTTTTTCGTTCGTTTTGCAAAAGTGGTCTTCCAGCGCTATCAGCATAAAGTGAAATACTGGATGACCTTCAATGAGATCAACAACCAGGCTAACTTCCACGAAGATTTTGCGCCGTTCACCAACTCCGGGTTGAAGTATGCGCCGGGTGAAGACCGTGAGCCGGTCATGTTCCAGGCCGCGCACTACGAGCTGGTGGCCAGCGCCCTGGCGGTGAAGGCGGGACGCGAAATTAATCCGTCGCTGCAGATCGGCTGCATGATTGCTATGTGTCCTATCTATCCGCTGACCTGCGCGCCGGACGATATGATGATGGCGATGAATGCGATGCACCGTCGCTACTGGTTTACCGACGTGCACGTCCGCGGTAAGTACCCGCAGCATCTGCTCAACTACTTTGAACGTCGCGGGTTCGCGCTGGATATTACCGATGAGGATAAAGCAGCGCTGCGCCAGGGTTGCGTTGATTATATCGGCTTCAGCTATTACATGTCCTTTGCCACCAAGGCGACGGCGGACAACCCGCAGCTTGATTACGACGAGAGCAAGAGCCTGGTCTCTAACCCGTATGTGCAGAAATCCGACTGGGGCTGGCAGATTGACCCGGTTGGGCTGCGCTACTCCCTGAACTGGTTCTGGGATCACTACCAGTTGCCGCTGTTCATTGTTGAAAACGGCTTTGGCGCGATTGACGTGCAGGAGAGTGACGGCACGGTAAACGATCGGTACCGCATTGATTACCTTTCTGCGCACATCCGCGAGATGAAAAAAGCGGTGGTGGAAGATGGTGTAGACCTGATGGGCTACACCCCGTGGGGCTGTATCGACCTTGTGTCTGCCGGCACCGGTGAAATGAAAAAACGCTACGGCTTTATCTTTGTTGATAAAGACAACGAAGGGAACGGCACGCTGAACCGCAGCAAGAAAAAGTCCTTCGACTGGTATAAGCAGGTGATTGCGAGCAACGGCGAGCAGCTATAATTGCCCGGTGGCGCTGCACTTACCGGGCCTACGGGATTTGTAGGCCGGGTAAGCGTTAGCGCCACCCGGCAGAACCCCGCACCCAAGCCGGAGCCTTGCCTCCGGCTTTTTTGTCTTTGATTGACATATGTCAAGCAAGATGGGTATGGCGCAATCCGAAAAAAGCGGTATAATCCCGCGATTTTTTTGCGGATGCCACCTCAGAGGAGAAAGAGAATGAAGATTGTGGAAGTGAAACACCCACTCGTTAAACACAAGTTGGGCCTGATGCGTGAGCATGACATCAGCACGAAGCGTTTTCGCGAACTGGCTTCTGAAGTGGGCAGCCTGCTGACCTACGAAGCAACCTCTGATCTGGAAACGGAAAAAGTCACCATCGAAGGCTGGAACGGCCCGGTGCAGGTTGAGCAGATCAAAGGGAAGAAAATTACCGTCGTGCCTATCCTGCGTGCCGGTCTGGGTATGATGGAAGGCGTGCTGGAGCACGTACCAAGCGCGCGCATCAGCGTGGTCGGTATCTACCGTAATGAAGAGACGCTGGAGCCGGTTCCTTACTTCCAGAAGCTGGTGTCCAACATCGACGAACGTATGGCGCTGGTGGTTGACCCTATGCTGGCGACCGGCGGTTCAATGATCGCCACCATCGACCTGCTGAAAAAAGCGGGCTGCAGCAGCATTAAGGTGCTGGTACTCGTTGCGGCACCGGAAGGGATCGCGGCGCTGGAAAAAGCGCACCCGGACGTTGAGCTGTACACCGCCTCTATCGACCAGGGTCTTAACGAGCACGGATACATCATCCCGGGGCTCGGCGATGCCGGCGATAAGATCTTTGGTACGAAATAATCGAATAACGATAAAAAAGCCGACTTTGATAGTCGGCTTTTTTTTGAATAAAACACCAACAACAAAACTCAGAGGAAAACACTATGACGCGCCGTGCTATCGGGGTGAGTGAAAGACCGCCGCTTTTACAGACTATCCCGCTTAGTTTGCAGCACCTGTTCGCCATGTTTGGCGCAACCGTGCTGGTGCCAATCCTGTTTCACATTAACCCGGCTACCGTGCTGCTGTTCAACGGCATCGGTACGCTGATGTACCTCTTTATCTGTAAAGGCAAAATCCCGGCGTATCTCGGGTCGAGCTTCGCCTTTATCTCTCCGGTGCTATTGCTGCTGCCGCTGGGTTATGAAGTGGCGCTGGGCGGCTTTATCATGTGTGGCGTACTGTTCTGCCTGGTCTCCTTCATTGTGAAGAAAGCCGGTACCGGCTGGCTGGACGTGATGTTCCCCCCTGCGGCGATGGGCGCAATCGTTGCCGTCATCGGTCTCGAACTGGCGGGCGTGGCGGCGAATATGGCCGGTCTGCTGCCTGCGGACGGGCAATCGCCGGATTCTAAAACCATCATTATCTCGATGGTGACGCTGGGCGTGACGGTGTTTGGCTCCGTGCTGTTCCGCGGCTTTATGGCGATTATCCCGATCCTGATCGGCGTGCTGGCGGGCTATGCGCTCTCCTTCGTGATGGGCGTGGTGGATACCACACCGATTGCCGAGGCGCACTGGTTCGCGCTGCCAACCTTCTACACCCCGCGCTTCGAGTGGTTTGCTATCTTCACCATTCTGCCCGCCGCACTGGTCGTGATTGCGGAGCACGTCGGCCACCTGGTGGTAACGGCGAACATCGTTAAGCGTGATTTAATCCGCGACCCGGGTCTGCACCGCTCCATGTTTGCGAACGGTTTCTCCACCATCATCTCCGGTTTCTTCGGATCCACGCCAAACACCACGTACGGTGAGAACATCGGCGTGATGGCAATCACCCGCGTCTACAGCACCTGGGTTATTGGCGGCGCGGCGATTATTGCCATTCTGCTCTCCTGCGTGGGTAAGCTGGCGGCAGCGATTCAGATCATCCCGGTGCCGGTCATGGGCGGCGTCTCGCTGCTGCTGTACGGGGTAATCGGTGCCTCCGGGATTCGCGTGCTGATTGAATCGAAAGTGGATTACAGCAAAGCGCAGAACCTGATCCTCACCTCGGTCATTCTGATTATCGGCGTGAGCGGTGCGAAGGTGCACATCGGTGCGGCCGAGCTGAAAGGCATGGCGCTGGCGACCATCGTCGGCGTGGGCCTGAGCCTGATTTTCAAGCTGATCTCGGTGATCCGCCCGGAAGAGGTGGTACTGGACGCTGACGAAAGCGAAAAAGCGCCACATTGATCCTTTAACCGGGTGGACGATCCGCCCGGTTCTCTCCTTGCTGGTTCCGTGTTAAACTCCGTTCCGATTTTACGTAAGATCTGGTTGAGGTACTTCTGAACGGACCGGCACAGCTCTCTCTGCCACTCTATCTCCCTGACGATGAAACTTTTGCGAGTTTCTGGCCGGGTGATAACCCCTCTTTACTGGCTGCACTGCAAAACGTGCTGCGCCAGGAGCACAGCGGATACATCTATATCTGGTCACGCGAAGGCGCGGGGCGCAGCCACCTGTTGCATGCCGCCTGCGCGGAGCTTTCGGCGCGCGGTGATGCGGTAGGCTATGTGCCGCTGGATAAACGTACCTGGTTCGTGCCTGACGTGCTGGAGGGAATGGAACATCTCTCCCTGGTCTGCATCGATAATATCGAATGCGTGGCGGGGGATGAGCCGTGGGAAATGGCGATCTTTAACCTCTATAACCGCATTCTGGAGTCGGGCAAAACCCGACTGCTGATCACCGGCGATCGTCCACCGCGCCAGCTCAATCTTGGGTTGCCGGATCTGGCGTCACGTCTGGACTGGGGGCAAATCTACAAGCTCCAGCCGCTGTCGGATGAAGATAAGCTTCAGGCATTACAGCTGCGCGCAAAGCAGCGTGGCTTTGAGCTGCCGGAAGACGTGGGCCGTTTCCTGCTCAAGCGCCTGGACAGGGAAATGCGCACCCTGTTCGATACGCTCGATCAGCTCGATCGCGCTTCCATTACCGCCCAGCGCAAGCTGACCATTCCGTTTGTGAAAGATATCCTTAAGCTTTGAGTTTTTTGCCGGGTGGCGGCTGCGCCTTACCCGGCCTACAAGGGTGTGAAGGACTTTGTAGGCCCGGTAAGCGTAGCGCCACCGGGCTAAAGATCCTCCAACAGATGCTCTACCAGAAGTGGAATCGGCCGTCCTGATGCCACGCTCCGTCCACCTTCACGCCACAGCGCCGTGCCGCTGATATCCAGATGCGCCCACGGAATGGTTGGCGGGCAGAAGTGATGCAGCAACCACGCCGCCGAGGCGCTTATCGCCGCATTGTTGGTTGGCGTGTTGCACAGATCGGCGATGGCGCTGTCGGTCTGCTTTTTCAACCGCGCATCCAGCGGCAGGGACCACACTTCGTCGCCACTCTGTTTCCCTGCCTGCGTCAGCGCACTGCGCAGCGGTTCATCCTGCGTCATTAGCCCGCTTAGCTCATACCCCAGCGCCTTCACGACTGCACCGGTTAAGGTCGCCATATCAATAATATAGCGCGTCTGCGGATGCCGCTGGCTGGCCCAGGCGATGGCATCCGCCAGCACCAGTCGACCTTCAGCATCGGTATTGTTGATTTCAACCGTGGTGCCGTTGCAGGCTGTTGCCACCGTGCCGGGCTGCATGGCATTGGGGCCGATGGCATTTTCTGCCAGTGCCAGCACGCCCATGATGCGTACGGGTAATCCCAGCTCTGCCACGGTGAGCATCAGCCCCAGCACGTTAGCCGCCCCACACATGTCATATTTCATGGTGTACATGCCCGCACCTTCTTTCAGCCACAGACCGCCGGTATCAAAGGTGATGCCTTTTCCCACATAGCAGCGCACCGGGCCGTCGTGAGTGCCATCATAATGCATCGCCAGCAGACGTGGCGGGTAGCTCGCCCCTTTGCCCACGGCGTGCAGTAGACCCAGGCCGTGCTCAACAATCTCTTTTTCGTTGAGCACTTCGCAGCGCAGGGCGGGGAAGAGGGCGCAGAGCTTTAATGCCTCTTCTACCACAAACTGCGGCGTACACCGGTCAGAGGGGATATCCGCCAGACGTCGTGCCGCGACCATGCCGTGCGCGATAGCCTGCTGCTGGCGGAAAACACCCTCCAGCTTCGCCTGTTGTTCCGGCAGGCAGAGGGCGGTGATATGCGCAATACGGACGTCATCGTCGGTTTTCTTTAGCTGCAAATCGCTCAGCCGGTGCGCCTGATTAAAGAGAAAACGCAGCACTTGCGCCAGCACGACGTCGTCGATATTTGTCACGTCCAGCATCACATCGGGACTCACGGGTGAGGCCAGCAGCGGGCGCAGCGCCGTGAGCAATCCTTCTGTCAGGCTATCGTGCCAGAGCGCATCGGGGAGCAGCGTGATCCGGGCAAAAGGGGCGCAGCCAAAGCGGGCGTCAGCGATGCCGCTGGACTCGCGCATTTCCGCGATAAGCGCAGTTTGCGGCAAATGCGCACAGGCGGTGCGGGCGATGAAATGGCTTTGCGGCTTTGCGTCGGAAAGTGCGGTAATGAGTTGATATGTAATCATCATGACTCCTCAATCGGGGCGCGGATCCGCGCGGCATAGGCCTGCATCCATTCATCGTCTACCGCGTGATAATGCGTTTTTTCCCGCAGACGCTCTGTGCGATAAACGGTGAGAGGCTGTCGAGCCGTCGCCACCACAAACGAAAAGGTTTTGATATTCGTCGCGGCGCCGAACTCGCCCTTGTTATTCATGCACACCACGGAGAGATCGCCCGCGCGACCGAAGCGCGACATCAGCTTATCTTCCAGCTCGAACACCACTGAATCTGCGGCCTGCTGCGGCGACATGCCTTGCGCCATCCGGCGAACGATTTCGTAGCTGGTGCAGCCTTTCATCAGATCTTCACCGACGCCCGTGGCGGTAGCGGCACCGGTTTCGCTGTCGCAGTAAAAGCCGGAGCCGATAATGGGGGAATCCCCAATGCGGCCGCGTTTTTTCATAAACAGGCCGCTGGTGGAGGTGGCGACGCTCATGGAACCCTGCTTATCAAGACCGATAATGCCGACGGTATCGTGTCCGTCGTACGGACTTAAGCCTTTATCCAGCGTCTCGCGGCAGCGCTTGCGGTAGTGCTGCATGGCGCGCTCCGTGAGCATGGTTTTGTCGGCAAAGCCCTGGCTCAGTGCCCATTCACGTGCGCCCTGGCCGACCAGCAGGCTGTTGTAGCGCTGGCGGCTCAGCGCGTGCGCCACGCGCACCGGATTGGCGATATCCACCAGATTTCCTATGGCACCGAACGCCAGCGTGTCGCCGTCCATGTACGCCGCATCCAGCTCGACATCGCCGTTTTCGGTAGGCAGCCCGCCATAGCCGACGGATTTATACAGCGGGAAGTCTTCCACGGCAGCGACGGCATCCACCACCGCTGCTGAGACCGGTTTTCCCGCCGCCAGGGCAGATGCAGATTCCGTTACGCCTTCAAGCGCCATTCGCCAGGTTGCGATAATTCCCCACATGCTTTACTCCTGTTTTGCAAGGGTGGTGTCAGTTTGCGTGACCGTGCTCAGCTCCGCAGCACGGTACTGTTTGTCCACGATACGCATGAAAGGCAGGTACAACATGGCGCCAATCAGCAGGTTGATAAGCTGCATCACGCTGCCGCTCAGGTGCCCGGTAACGATAAAACCGCTGATGACCGGTGGCAGCGTCCAGGGGATAAACACCCCGGTGGTGACGGCGACCGCGCCAATTTTCATCGCCGCATACTGCACGGTAACCAGCACCAGCGGCACCAGGTTGAACGGAATAAGCATGATCGGGTTCATGATCACTGGCAGGCCAAACAGGATCGGCTCGTTAATGTTAAACACCGACGCCCCCGCGCCGAGGCGCGCCACTTCGCGCATGTTTTTACTGCGGGCGAAAATCAGCATCGCAATCACCAGCGACAGCGTGGCGCCCGCCCCCCCCATCCAGATCATGTCAAAAAACTGTTCAGTAATAATGTGCGGCGGAGTCGTGCCCGCCTGAATGGCGGCGATGTTATCGGTCTGGTTTTCCATCCACAGCGGACGAATGATGCCGTTGATCATCGAGCCGGAGTTAATCCCCACTGACCACAGAATAGTGATGCTGAATACGGTCATCAGCGCGCCAAAGTAAGAGGTGCCGTAGTGGCGTACCGGCGTGGCGACCACCTCGTAAATGAACTGATGGATGGTGTTGTAGTGGGTATTTTCGAAGATGATGCGGATACCCAGCACCAGTATCATGACCAGCAGGGCCGGGATCAGCGCCGCGAAGGACTCCTGCACCGCAGGCGGCACGCCGTCCGGCATTTTAATGACCAGATTTTTGCGCTTCAGCCAGCAGAACAGTTCCGTCCATAGCAGCGAACCGATCATCGCCACAAACAGCCCCTTGCTGCCAATCCACTCTACCGGTATGACGGTAATGCCGCCGTTTTCCGCCACTTTGATAAACGGCGTCAGGATTAAAAATGCGACCAATGCCAGGATGCCGCAGGAGATACGGTCCTCGCCATAGTGTTCGGCCAGGCGGAAGGCGACCAGGAAGCTGATAAACAGCGACATGGTGGAGAAGACCGCATTGAACGGAATTTCGATAATCGCGCTCCAGCTCTCACCAAAGGCCTGAGACATAAACTGCTGATAGGTTTGATTCGGGAACGACGAGATGACGAGCAGAATGGAGCCGACGATGATAAATGGCATGAATGAAACGTAGGCACCACGAATGGCCCCGAGATGGCGCTGCTGGGCCGTTTTCGCCGCCAGCGGCATCAGTTTTGCTTCAAGAAATCCCAGAACATTGTTCATTGTGAACTCCGTACAAGATTGAGGGGTGTTGTTTATGTTATGTCTGTGGATTATCAGTGAAGCGCGGTGAGCGAAAGGTGAAATCGGTCACAAAGCAATCGCTTTTATAATATAAATCTCATCAGATTAGTTTCAGGAGGATTGGAATGGAAATCAAACTGCACGCCAATGCCACCACCACGCCGCGCATCCGCCGCTACCTTCAGCAGTCTGATAAAAGCGACCGGGAACTGGCCGTTGAGCTGGGGATCTCGGTCACTACCGTCAGGCGCTGGCGCAACCGCGATCGGGTTTCGGATAACCACACTACGCCAAAAGTGATACACAAAGCGCTGAGACAAGAGCAGGTTGCGCTGGTTAATGCCCTGCGCGACATATCAGGTGCGCCATTAGATGAATTGCTGCAGATAGTTAACGACATCCTGGGCATCCCCGTCTCACGGGCAACGCTGAGTCGCTATCTCAAACCGGCACCCGCGAAACAAAAAGGGGCTTCGTTGCAGGGAAAAAAGGCGCTGAAAGCTGGCATCAGGCCGCATACGCTGCTGCTGTATCATCAGCCTTTGTCGCTGCATATGGATGATGGGGGCGAACAACACCTGCTCTGGGCGCGCGAACCGGTGAGCGGCTGGTGTTATGCCCGGCTCTATGCGGGTCTTTCACCGCAGTTGCTCACTACCTGGACGCGCGCGCTGCTGGAGGCCTGCCCCGCTGATATACAATCTGTTGAGACTTTCGGTTTTGAACCGACGCTGCCTGCACAAGACGTTGTTGTTAACGCTCATCCACACAAGCACAATGCGCTGCAGGTGGCGCTACCGCTCCGGGATATTATTCCGCGAGTGAATGATGAACCGGCTGGAGAGGTCGTTATCACGCTATGCGAGTTTTATAACCGGGGTAAAACGCAGAAAAAGCTGGGAGAAAGTACGCCGCAGGCGTTTCTGGAAGCGCTGCGGCGTAAGGACTAGAGGATGTCGAGGACATCTTCCGGCGGACGGCCGATGCGTGCTTTACCGTTTGCCACCACAATCGGGCGCTCAATCAGCTTTGGATTCTCAACCATCGCCTGAATCAGCTGGTCTTCGCTGAGGTACGTGTCGTCCAGATTCAGTGACTTATACAGATCTTCTTTCTGGCGCATCAGTTCGCGCGCGCTGCCCATTCCCAGCATGTGCAGCAGCTGACGAAGCGTCTGCGCGTCCGGCGGTGTGTCGAGATACAACACCACGTCAGGGTCGATACCGTTAGACTTCAGCAGGCTGAGCGTGTCGCGGCTCTTAGAGCAGCGAGGGTTATGATAAATTTTTACCGCGTCTGTCATGACTTCTCCTTGGTTACATCTTCTCGTACGGCTTAAAGCGTTGTTGCAGACTACGCAGCTGGTCGATACGCGCGTCGTAGCGGGCCTGTTGCAGGCTGCCGAGTTTGACCTGCGAGCCGGCACTGCTCAACAAGGAAATCGCCTGATCGAGGCGACCCGCCAGTGCCAGGCCTTCAGCACGCGCGGCCAGTTCCTGATCGCGGTTACCCAGTTGCCCCTGGGCCTGGGCGAGCAATTCCCAGCCGTTCTGGTCATCTTTATTGTTAAAGGTATAGCGGTTCAGGATGGTCACAGCCTCCGCTGGCTGACCGCCCTGTAGGTAAGCGTTAGCAAGGTTAAGCTGTAGCACCGGGTTGGTGCGTATGTCTTTCGCCCCTTTCAGGCGGTTAATCGCATCGGTGGTTTTCTTCTGCCCCAGATCGATATCCGTCGAGAGATCGAGATACCATGGGTTATTCGGATCTGCGGCCAGCAGGGGCTGCAGCGCTTTACGCGCGTCGTCGTATTTGCTGGCTTCCATCGCCTGTAATGCCTGGCCATATTGCGCGGCGTTTTTTTCACGCACGTTGCCTTTCGCCAGGGTGTCCAGCAGATCGCTGGTAAGCTGGTTACGCCCGGAGTTGTACATGCCGAGCGTTCGCACTTTCGCCATGTAGAAGTCCTGAGACGACTGCACGACGACCGGGCGCATCTGGTTGGCACGGTTACGTGCATCCGACAAACGGCTTTCCGGTAACGGGTGGGTGAGTAAAATTTCCGGGGGACGGGAAGAGTAACGTGCCTGATCGAGCAGTTTTTCCAGGAAGCTCGGCATGGCCTGCGGGTCAAAGCCCGAACGCTGTAAAACCTGAATGCCGATACGGTCCGCTTCCTGTTCGTTTTGCTGGGTGAAGCTGATCATCCCCTGACGCGTTCCGGCCAGCGTACCGGTCAGTGCCGCCATCCCCGCCTGTGGGCTGGCCATTGCGAGCAGAATAGAACCCAGCGCGCCCACCCAGGTGAGCGGGGCATTGCGCTTCTGGTCTTCCATTGCACGCGCCAGGTGGCGCTGGGTGACGTGTGAAATTTCGTGCGCCATCACCGAAGCCAGCTGGCTTTCGTTGTCAGAGTAGCGAAATAACGCCGAATGCAGCACCACGTTCCCGCCAAAGAAGGCGAAGGCGTTAATTTCGTCGTTATTGATTAAATAGAAATGGAAGGGCGTTTTGACCGAGTCGGCGTGCGCCACCAGACGCATCCCCAGCCCGTTAATATACTGTACCAGCAAAGGATCGTTAATCAGCGGGGCGCTGCCGCGCAGTTGGCGAACATAGTAATCGCCCATTTGCATCTCTTGCCCGATAGAGAGCGTGCTTCCTGCTGTGGTGCCCATGTCCGGCAATGAGTCGGACGAGTCAGCGAAAGCGGGCAACACCTGACCGACCGTCACTGCGGCAATCAGTGTTGCAACCAGTGTTTTTCTCAACTGCCTGAACATAACCACTGTCCTGTATGTTGGATGTGCTAATTTGACCGATGAACCGCCATATCGTTCATCTCTGCTGCCCTGCGAGTGTAGCTGTGTTACAGCATGAAGAAAATCCCATTCATCAGGCTTTTGCGGATTGTGACAGGGATACAAAAAGCGAAAGTCTTTTTTGTGACAGTTAGATACAATTCACCGTCTCACTCCCGCCATTCGATTCAGGGAAGGGTTGTATGCTCGAAATGTTAATGCAGTGGTACCGGCGTCGGTTCAGTGACCCGGAAGCCATTGCTTTGTTGGTTATTCTGGTTGCCGGATTCGGTATTCTGTTCTTCTTCAGCGGCCTTCTCGCGCCTCTGCTGGTGGCGATTGTGCTGGCGTATCTGCTGGAGTGGCCAACGGCGCGCCTGGAACATATCGGTTGTTCTCGTCGCTGGGCGGCGAGCATCGTCCTGGTGCTGTTTGTCGGCATTTTGCTGTTGATGGCCTTCGTGGTGATGCCCGTGGCCTGGCAGCAGGGGATCTATCTGATCCGCGATATGCCCGGCATGTTGAATAAGCTCTCTGATTTCGCCGCCACCCTGCCGCGCCGTTATCCCGCGTTGATGGACGCCGGTATCATCGACGCGATGGCGGAAAACATGCGTGCCCGCATCATGACGATGGGCGACTCGGTGGTGAAATATTCGCTGGCCTCACTGGTGGGGCTGCTCACTCTGGCCGTTTACCTCGTGCTCGTGCCGCTGATGGTTTTCTTCCTGGTCAAAGATAAAGACCAGATGCTTAACGCCGTGCGGCGTATTTTGCCGCGCAACCGCGGGCTGGCGGGGCAGGTCTGGGAAGAGATGAACCAGCAGATCACTAACTACATTCGCGGCAAGGTGCTGGAGATGATGGTGGTGGGGGTAGCAACCTGGATTGGTTTCTTGATCTTCGGCCTCAACTACTCGCTGCTGCTGGCCGTGCTGGTGGGATTCTCGGTCCTGATTCCGTACATCGGCGCGTTTGTGGTCACCATTCCGGTGGTGGGCGTCGCGCTGTTCCAGTTTGGTCTGGGGACGGAGTTCTGGAGCTGCTTCGCGGTGTACCTGATTATTCAGGGGCTTGACGGGAACCTGCTGGTACCGGTGCTGTTCTCCGAAGCGGTAAACCTGCATCCGCTGGTGATTATCTTATCCGTGGTGATTTTCGGCGGGCTGTGGGGGTTCTGGGGCGTGTTCTTTGCGATTCCGCTGGCCACGCTGATTAAAGCGGTGGTGCATGCATGGCCGGATGTACCGGCGGTGGAAGAGAAGTAGATTTTGTGCGGGCTGATGCCCTCACCCCAACCCTCTCCCACGGGAGAGGGAGCAAACATTAAAAAAGGCAACTGACGTTGCCTTTTTGCTGTTGATCAGGCGTTTGCTTTTAGCCAGTTCAACACCACGTCGTGGTGATTACTGGTTTTGAAGTCGTCAAACACATGTTCAACTTTACCGTCAGCGTCAATCAGGAAGCTGATGCGGTGAATGCCGTCATAGGTTTTACCCATAAACGTTTTCTCACCCCAGACGCCAAACTGCTCGCAAACCTGGTGGTCTTCGTCGGAAAGGAGCGTGAAGTTCAGCAGCTCTTTTTCCGCAAATCGTGACAGCTTTTCTGGTTTATCGGTGCTGATACCCAGCACTTCCACACCGACTTTTTTCAAGTCGTCCATGTTATCGCGTAAGCCGCAGGCCTGTACGGTGCAGCCGGGGGTCATGGCTTTCGGGTAGAAATAGACCAGAACACGCTGTCCCTGGAAGTCGGTCAAATTTACTTGCTCACCGTCTTGATCCGGTAAGCTAAATTTCGGTGCGATGTCACCGGCTTTCAGTGGATTCATTACTCAACTCCATCCTGTTCGTGCTGCGAATAATTGACGACGCTTATACTGCCCTGCGCGTTTAATTCTGTACAGAGGGCTTTGAACGCTTGCTCGATATTTGACGCATCCTGTGAGGCAGGGCTGTGTGCAGTGATTTGAATAAAGAGCGTGGGAACGGTGCTCTCGTCGCCCGGTTGCGTGCGGGAAACGAGCTCGGCAATGTTCATCTGATGGCTGTCGAACAGCGCGGTAAAACGCTCGATCAGATGCGGGGAATCAGTGACTTCAACCTGCACCCAGACGGTAGCGGGCATGGCCGGGCGCGGGCGCGCGGTAGTGCGTTTCATCACGATCAGCAAATCCAGCTCCGCGCCTTTCAGCGGCAGGGTGGATTCAATAAGGGTAATGGCATTCCATGTTCCGGACAGCAGCATGATAAACGTGAACTCTTCGCCGAGCATTGCCAGACGGCTGTCTTCGATATTACAGCCGCAGCTACTCACGTGACGGGTGATGGTGTTCACGATACCCGGCCTGTCGGCACCCAGCGCAGTGATAACCAGGTAATGTTGTGATGAGGTTGTCAAACCTGTTCTTCCTTTGCATGGTTAAGTCTTCCTAAGGAAAGCATAAAAAAAACATGCATACAACCGCCTGAGGGCCTCAGGTCGCTTGCTTTTATTACAGTTCCAAACGTACCATTGAGGCTCTTGTTCGCACAGAGGATGGCTCATGTTCACGGGAAGTATTGTCGCGCTTGTAACACCGATGGATGAAAAAGGTAACGTCTGCCGGTCTAGCATGAAGAAGCTGATTGATTACCATGTCGCCAATGGAACCTCGGCGATCGTTTCGGTAGGGACTACCGGTGAATCTGCAACGCTGAGCCACGAAGAGCATGGCGATGTGGTTATGCTGACCCTGGAGCTGGCTGACGGACGTATTCCGGTCATCGCGGGGACAGGCGCTAATGCAACCGCAGAAGCGATCAGCCTGACCAAACGTTTTAACGACAGCGGCATCGTAGGCTGTCTGACGGTGACCCCTTATTACAACCGTCCTACCCAGGAAGGTTTGTTCCAGCACTTCAAAGCCATCGCTGAACATACTGACTTGCCACAAATTCTGTATAATGTGCCGTCCCGTACTGGCTGCGATATGCTGCCGGAAACCGTTGGCCGTCTCTCGGAAGTAAAAAATATTATCGGTATTAAAGAGGCGACAGGGAACTTAAGCCGCGTTCATCAGATCAAAGAGCTGGTTTCAGACGACTTTATCCTGTTGAGTGGTGATGATGCGACCGCGCTGGACTTTATGCAGCTCGGTGGTCATGGCGTGATCTCCGTAACGTCAAACGTTGCGGCGCGCGATATGGCTGAAATATGCAAACTGGCCGCAGCCGGTCACTTTGATGAGGCACGCGTCATTAACCAGCGCCTGATGCCGCTGCACAATAAATTATTTGTCGAACCCAATCCGATCCCCGTGAAATGGGCGTGTAAGGAGTTGGGACTTGTAGCATCCGATACGCTGCGTTTGCCAATGACACCGATTACCGACCACGGTCGCGACATCGTCAGGGCAGCGCTGAAGCATGCCGGTTTGCTGTAAAGTTTAGGGAGATTTGATGGCTTATTCAGTACAGAAGTCGCGCCTGGCGAAGGTTGCGAGTGTTTCGCTTGTTATGCTGCTCGCTGCCTGTAGTTCAGACTCGCGCTACAAGCGCCAGGTGAGCGGTGATGAATCCTATCTGGATGCGACCCCGCTTGCTGAACTTCATGCACCGGCTGGTATGATCCTGCCGATTCAGAACGGCGATTATAATATCCCCGTCACCAATGGCAGTGGCCTGGTGGGTAAAGCGCTTGATATTCGTCCACCAGCTCAGCCTCTGGCGCTGGTCAGCGGAGCGCGTACCCAGTTCACCGGTGATACGGCGTCTCTGCTGGTTGAAAGCGCGCGCGGAAGCAATCTGTGGCCACAGGTGGTGAGCGTTATTCAGGCGAAGAACTACACCATTGATAAACGCGATGACGCCAGCCAGACCTTAACCACCGACTGGATCGAGTGGAACCGCCTGGATGAAGATCAGCAGTACCGTGGACGTTATCAAGTCTCCGTTAAACCACAGGGTTATCAGCAGGCGGTTAACGTTAAGCTGTTAAACCTGGAGCAGGCGGGCAAACCGGTTGCGGATGCCGCCTCCCTGCAGCGTTACAGCACTGAAATGCTGAACGTGATTGCCGCGGGTCTGGATAAGACTGCCACTGATGCCGCAAATGCGGCGCAGAGCCGTAACGGCGTCACCTTCGACGTTCAGAGCGGCGCGGACGATACCGGCCTGCCAATGCTGGTGGTGCGTGCACCGTTTAACCAGACCTGGCAGCGTCTGCCAGCGACGCTGGAAAAAGTGGGCATGAAAGTGACCGACAGTACCCGTTCAACCGGTAGCATGACGGCAACCTATAAGCCACTGTCCGACAGTGCATGGCTGGAGCTGGGCGCCAAAGATCCTCAGCTTGCCTCCGGTGATTACAAGATTCAGGTAGGCGACCTTGATAACCGCAGTAGTCTGCAGTTTATCGATCCAAAAGGTCACACGCTGACCCAGTCGCAGAACGATGCGCTGGTCGCTGTCTTCCAGGCAGCATTCAGCAAATAAATACGAGGGCGGGTTAATCCCGCCCTTTTTATTTTCGTGCCACGCAAACGTGTGCGTGGCATAATATGCCCAGTTTTGAACACAAATCATCACACCAGGAGTAATGAAGATGCAGAAGCAAGCTGAGTTGTATCGTGGCAAAGCGAAGACCGTATACAGCACGGAAAACCCGGATCTGTTGGTGCTCGAGTTCCGCAATGATACGTCAGCAGGGGATGGCGCGCGCATTGAGCAGTTCGATCGTAAAGGCATGGTGAACAACAAGTTCAACCACTTCATTATGACCAAACTGGCCGAAGCGGGTATCCCGACTCAGATGGAAGCGTTGCTGTCCGATACGGAATGTCTGGTGAAAAAACTGGATATGGTTCCGGTTGAGTGCGTTATTCGTAACCGTGCAGCGGGCTCCCTGGTGAAGCGTCTGGGTATTGAAGAAGGTATCGAACTGAATCCACCGCTGTTCGACCTGTTCCTGAAAAACGATGCCATGCACGATCCGATGGTCAATGATTCCTACTGCGAAACCTTCGGCTGGGTCAATAAAGAGAACCTGGCGCGCATGAAAGAGCTGACCTACAAAGCCAACGACGTGCTGAAAAAGCTGTTTGACGATGCGGGCCTGATCCTCGTCGACTTCAAGCTGGAGTTCGGTCTGTTCAAAGGCGAAGTGGTGCTGGGTGATGAGTTCTCCCCGGACGGTAGCCGCCTGTGGGACAAAGAAACCCTGGATAAAATGGACAAAGACCGTTTCCGTCAGAGCCTGGGTGGCCTGATTGAAGCCTATGAAGCGGTTGCTCACCGTTTAGGCGTTAAGCTCGACTAACTCCCTCACTTGCCAAAGGATGTTTGCATCCTTTGGCGTCTTACCTTTGTTTCCTATGGTAATCTTGCCGTTAACCGCCTACGATCATAGCTATTATTAATGGGATAGTTCGAGGTGGTTATGCGCTGGCAAGGGCGTCGTGAAAGTGACAATGTAGAAGACAGGCGCAGTGATGGCGGCGGCGGCCCTTCAATGGGGGGACCCGGCTTTCGGCTACCCAGCGGCAAGGGCGGTCTCATCCTGCTGATTGTGGTGCTGGTCGCAGGTTATTACGGGGTCGACCTCACCGGTTTGATGACCGGTCAGCCGCTGCAACAGCAACAACAGTCTCCGCGCTCCATCAGCCCGAACGAAGATGAAGCGGCCAAATTTACCTCCGTTATTCTCGCGACCACTGAAGATACATGGGGTCAGCAGTTCGAGAAGATGGGGCGCACCTATCAGCAGCCGAAACTGGTGATGTACCGGGGCGCAACCCGTACCGGATGTGGTACCGGTCAATCTGTGATGGGGCCGTTCTACTGCCCGGCAGATGGCACCGTCTATATCGATCTCTCTTTTTACGATGACATGAAACGCAAGCTTGGCGCTGACGGTGATTTTGCCCAGGGCTACGTGATCGCGCATGAAGTCGGGCACCATGTGCAGAAGCTGCTGGGCATTGAGCCAAAAGTGCGTCAGCTACAGCAAAATGCGTCTCAGGCTGAAGTGAATCGTCTTTCCGTCAAGATGGAACTGCAGGCGGACTGCTTCGCAGGCGTCTGGGGGCACAGCATGCAGCAGCAGGGCGTACTGGAATCCGGCGATCTTGAAGAGGCATTAAACGCGGCGCAGGCCATCGGCGATGACCGTCTTCAGCAGCAAAGCCAGGGACGTGTCGTACCGGACAGCTTCACTCACGGTACGTCGCAACAGCGTTACAGCTGGTTTAAACGCGGTTTTGACAGCGGTGATCCTGCCCAGTGTAATACCTTCGGCAAAGCCATGTGATGGTGTCGTTTGCACATCTGATACGCGAGCTTGAGCGAACCGGGCACCGCCGTCTGGTGGTGCTCATGGGCGATGAGCCGTGGACGCTGAGCCAGGCCACAGCCCTGCGTGATGCTTTACCGGGAGACTGGCTGTGGCTGAATGAAAACCCGTCTAAAGCCATCGGCGGACTGTTAGGACGCGAATACCTGCATGCTGTGTTTGACGCGCATGCCGGGTTTGACGTCTCCGCATTCGCCGCACTCAGCGGAACGTTGCGCGCCGGGAGCCTCCTCGTACTGCGAGTACCACCGTTCTCTGGCTGGGCCGACAGGCCAGACAGCGATTCTGTGCGCTGGAGTGACAGCGCAGAGCCGATCGCTACCCCGCACTTTGTTCACCATTTTTGCCGGACGCTTGCCGCCGATACGGATGCGATCGTCTGGCAACAGCATCATCCCCTGACGCTTCCCGCTGCGCCAGATTTACCCGCCTGGCAGCCCGCCAGCGGTGAGCCGCAGCGTGAGCAGGCGGCGATCCTCGACGCGCTTTTGGTCATGCCTGCGGGCATCGCTGCCGTGACGGCACCTCGCGGACGCGGAAAGTCAGCGCTGGCGGGGATGCTGCTGGGCAGCATCCAGGGGAGTGCGGTGGTGACGGCCCCGGCGAAAGGCGCAGCGGATGTCATCGCGCGTTTCGCGGGCGAGCGTTTTCACTTTATGGCACCCGATGCGCTGCTGGACTCCACGCTGCAGGCCGACTGGCTGATTGTCGATGAAGCGGCAGCCATCCCAGGCCCGCTGCTGGAGAAGCTGGTGACACGCTTTCCCCGCGTATTACTGACCACTACGGTTCAGGGTTACGAAGGGACGGGAAGGGGATTTCTGCTGAAGTTCTGCGCCCGATTCAGTGGGTTGCAGCGTTATACCTTATCCACCCCCATTCGCTGGGCGGCCGGATGTCCGCTTGAACGGATCGTGGCGAATACGCTGCTGTTTGACGATGCGCTTATCGACCACAAACCGGAAGGTGAGGTGTCTGTAAGGTCTCTGGAGCCACAAGAGTGGGAGAGCGACCCGGCACGAGTGGCAAGCGTTTATGAACTGCTCTGTGCTGCCCACTACCGGACCTCACCGCTCGATTTACGCCGGATGATGGACGCCCCCGGCCAGCACTTTGCTGTTGCGGACGCGGGGGCTGATATTGCGGGCGCGATCTGGCTGGTGGACGAGGGCGGATTGTCCCCCGAACTCAGCCGGGCGGTGTGGGCTGGCTCTCGTCGTCCACGCGGGAACCTTGTGGCGCAGTCGCTGGCGGCGCACGGCGGAACGCCTCTTGCGGCGACGCTGGAAGGCCGACGGATTAGCCGCATTGCGGTTCATCCCCGTCGTCAGCGGGAAGGCATCGGTCAGCGGCTGATCCTGAACGCCAGCGGTGAAGATTATCTCTCCGTGAGTTTTGGTTATACCGACGAGCTGTGGCGTTTCTGGCAGCGGTGCGGGTTTGTGCTGGTGCGAATGGGCAGCCATCGGGAAGCCAGCAGCGGGTGTTACACGGCGATGGCGCTGCTGCCGCAGAGCGAAGCCGGGCATCAACTGTGTACGCAGGCACATCGGCGTTTATGCCGCGATATGCGCGTCCTGTCGGCCTGGAATGGCGAAAAGATCCCGGTGACTGATGCCTGGGAAGCTACCCTTAATAGTGAAGACTGGCTGGAGCTGGCGGGGTTTGCTTTTGCGCACCGGGCGTTTTCAACCTCGGTAGCCGCGCTGACGCGGTTGCTGTTAGCCACAGATATGTCGCTTCCGGCGCTGCGCGGGAAAATCGAGGGGAGAAGCAGAAGCGAAGCGGTCGGGCGAAAAGCGTTACTGGCAAAGCTTCGCGAAGAAACCGCGCAAGCGCTTGAGAGCCTTGATTATTCGCGCTGTCAGCAGTTGAAAGCAGACATTTTGCAATGGCAATTTTTTCAATGACTTCTTCAGTAAAGTGGCATGGTCATTACCCCGCATAGGCGTAAAATCCTGCTCATCAATTAAGGAGACCGCCATGAAACACGACCATTTTGTTGTTCAAAGCCCTGACAAACCGGCTAAACAGTTACTGCTTCTGTTTCATGGTGTTGGCGATAATGCCGTCAATATGGGGCAGATTGGTAGCTGGTTTGCGCCTGTTTTCCCTGAAGCATTGATTGTCAGCATCGGCGGCGTAGAACCGTGTGGTCCGAACGGACGACAGTGGTTCCCGGTTCAGGGCGTGACGGAGGAGAACCGTCAGGCGCGCATTGATGCCATCATGCCCACGTTTATCGACATCGTACGCTACTGGCAGCAGCAGAGCGGCGTGGGTGCTGACGCGACCGCGCTGATTGGCTTCTCGCAGGGATCTATCATGTCCCTGGAAAGTGTGAAAGCGCAGCCGGGTCTGGTTTCACGGGTGATCGCGTTTAACGGCCGCTTTGCGACGCTGCCGACGAGTGCGACCACGCAGACCACGATCCATCTGATCCACGGTGGTGAAGACCGGGTCATTGAGCTTTCACATGCGGTTGCCGCTCAGGAAGCATTGATTCGTGAAGGTGGAGATGTGACGCTGGATATCGTTGACGATCTGGGCCATGCGATTGACGACCGCAGCATGCAATTCGCGCTCGATCATCTGCGTTATACCGTGCCGAAGCACTACTTTGATGAAGCGCTCAGCGGCGGTAAGCCGAATGACGATGATATTGTTGAGTTTATGTAGCCTCACCCCCAGCCCCTCTCCCCACAGGGGCGAGGGTTAGGGGGAGGGGTGAGATTAACAATTACTTCTTCTGGTCTTTCTTCGGCCAGTCGTCGTCATCGTCCCACTTGTCGTTAAAATCGCGGTGTGGCGGGAGATCCGGCTTGTTCGCAAGAAACTTTTTGTGGTCAACGCGCTTAAGGTCTTTAATCACGTTGAGCAGTACGCCGACCAGAAACACCAGCACCAGAATCCACCAGTACTTTGAAAGCCAATCCATTCGCTATTCCTCTCAGAGCATTCGTCAGGCGACGAGTTGCTCCATAATACGTTGATACATACGAGCCAGCAGTTGCAAATCTGCCGCATTAACACACTCATTTATTTTATGAATGGTTGCGTTTACTGGCCCCAGTTCGACAACCTGAGCTCCCATACGGGCGATAAAGCGTCCGTCTGAAGTGCCACCCGTCGTCAGCAGTTGTGGCTTAATTTCATTATAGTGCTCGATGGCGTTCACTACCGCATCAACCAGTTTGCCGCGCTGCGTCAGGAACGGCTGGCCGGAAAGCCACCAGTCCACGGTGTAGCGCAGGTGATATTTTTCCAGCAGCGCGACAACGCGCGCTTTGATCATCTCATCGGTCAGTTCGGTGCTGAAGCGGAAGTTGAACTGGACGAAGAAATCCCCCGGGATCACGTTGTTGCTGCCGGTCCCGGCCTTGACGTTAGCAATCTGCATACTGGTCGGGGGGAAGAACTCGTTACCTTTATCCCACTCAATCGCCACCAGTTCGCTCAGCATTGGCGCAGCGCGATGAACGGGGTTATCGGCCAGATGTGGATAAGCAACATGTCCCTGAACGCCGTGAATGGTCAGGTTACAGGTCAGTGAGCCACGGCGACCGTTTTTCACGACATCGCCCACCACTTCGGTACTGGACGGCTCGCCGACCAGACAGTAGTCGAGACGCTCGTTGCGCGCCATCAGCGCTTCAACCACCTTCACGGTACCGTTATGGGCACTGGCTTCTTCGTCGGAGGTGACCAAAAACGCGAGACGGTTTTTGTGGTTCGGATGCTGAGCCACGAAGCGTTCAGCCGCGACCACCATCGCTGCCAGCGAGCCTTTCATGTCTGCCGCGCCGCGGCCAAAGAGCATGCCATCGCGGATGGTCGGTTCAAACGGCGGGTTAATCCAGCGATCTGCGTCACCTGCGGGAACGACGTCAGTATGCCCGGCAAACGCCAGCGTTTCACCCTGGCCGCGCCACGCCCAGAAGTTCTGAGTATCGCCAAAATCCATGCGTTCAACGGTAAAACCGATGGCACGCAGGCGCTCAATCATTAATGCCTGACAACCTGCGTCGTCCGGGCTAAGGGAAGGACGGCGAATAAGCTGTTGAGTCAGCTCAATGACCGGGCATGACATACACTACACCTCAACGAAAAAGTCAGAATAAAGGGTTTCACTGAAACCCAGCAGCATAGGCTGACCTGGCTTGCAGAGCAATGGGCGTTTGATAATTGCCGGCATTTCACGCATCAGTTTTGCCGCGCTGTCGGCATCAACGATGCTGGCGCGCAGGGATTCGTCCAGTTTACGCCAGGTGGTACCGCGGGTGTTAAGCAGTGCCTCCCAGCCCAGTTCATTGATGGCGTTATGCAGAAAATCTGCATCAAGCCCATCGGCACGGTAATCGTGGAAGCGGTACTCGATGTGGTTCGCTTCCAGCCAGCGGCGGGCTTTTTTGATGGTGTCGCAATTTTTAATGCCGTACATCACAACCATGGTGAATCCTTTTGTCCTTATGACCATTAAATGTTCAATAAATTCGAAGATATATCCTTAAGTAGAATATAACACATTCAGGAATACTCTGGATTTACACGTCTGCTTAATTCAACGCACATCTGTACGCTGAATATTCTTTCATCATTTAAGCATAGATGTCCACCGGGTATAAATTGCTAACAAACTCAGCGGGTAAAATAAAGCTCACCCGTTCGTAGGGTTATTTCAAAATATTGCTGGCCGTCACACAAAATTTAAGATTCTCCATTCATATTTATCATAAATCCCCAACGGTGGCGGGGTACAATCACAGCAATTGGTTAAATAGTCTTCACAATGATGATACGTTTTCGTAGAATGCGCATAATAATAAGAGAGGTTGTTATGATTGAACGTGAACTGGGGAACTGGAAAGATTTTATCGAAGGCATGCTTCGTAAATGACATTCAGTAAGAATTGCAAGAGCACTTAAATAAGTAAAATAATCATAGTGTGAATTAATCACACAATAAAAAGGCGGCTGATAAAGCCGCCTTTTTTATGGCTGAATGTTATTCCTGCCGCTCTCTGAGCGGGAAGCGACGACGCACCAGCACAAAGAACAGCGGCACGAAATAAATGGCCAGGATGGTGGCCGAAATCATGCCCCCCATTACCCCGGTACCGACCGCGTGCTGGCTGCTGGAACCTGCACCCGTGCTGGTTGCCATTGGCAATACGCCAAAAATAAAGGCCAGCGAGGTCATCAGGATCGGGCGCAGTCGCTGACGGCAGGCATGTAGCGTGGCGGCCATCAGCTCGTGGCCTTTGGCATTCATCTCGTTGGCAAACTCAACGATCAGAATGGCGTTTTTCGCCGACAAGCCGATCACCGTCAGCAGCCCGACCTGGAAGTAAACATCGTTTTCCAGGCCGCGCATCCAGGTTGCCAGCAGCGCACCGATAACCCCAAGCGGTACCACCAGCATGACCGAGAACGGAACCGACCAGCTCTCATACAGCGCGGCAAGGCAGAGGAACACCACCAGCAGAGAAAGGGCATAAAGCGCGGGGGCCTGCGCGCCGGAGAGACGTTCCTGGTAAGACATGGCCGTCCATTCCAGACCAAAACCGGCGGGCAGCTGTTGCACCAGTTTTTCCATGGTGTCCATGGCCGTGCCGGTACTTACGCCCGGCGCGGCTTCCCCGACGATTTCCACCGCAGAATAACCGTTATAGCGCTCCAGACGCGGCGAACCGCTCTCCCAGCGCGAGGTGGCAAACGCCGAGAAGGGAACCATCCCGCCGCTGTTATTGCGTACAAACCAGCGGTTAATATCATCCGGCAGCATGCGGTACGGCGCGGCGGACTGAACATATACTTTTTTGACGCGACCGCGATCCATAAAGTCGTTCACATAGCTCGAGCCCCACGCCGTTTGCAGGGTGTCGTTGATATCGTCGATGGAGACGCCCAGCGCCTGCGCCTTACGCTGGTCGATATCCACCTGAAGCTGCGGGCTGTCGTCCAGGCCGTTGTGGCGCACGCGGGTCAGGCCAGAATCATTACCTGCCAGCGCTAACAATTTGTCGCGTGCCGCCATCAGCGCATCGTGACCCGCGCCGGCGTGATCCTGCAGCTCCATATCAAACCCGGCAGAACTCCCCAGGCCGCTGATAGCTGGCGGACTGCTCGCAAAGACGCGCGCCTCTTTAATACGGGAAAAGGCTTTAGTGGCACGTTCAATGATGGCAAATGAGGTTCCCGTTTGGGTGTCCCGTTCATTCCAGTCTTTCAGACGGACAAACATACGGGCGACGTTCTGTCCGTTCCCGCCCGGGCCGGAGCCAACGGTCGAAAAGACCGACACAACGTTATCTTTCTCGTGGGTGAAGAAGTACTGCTCTACGTTTTGGACCACTTTCAGCGTCTGCTGCTGCGTTGAGCCGCTCGGGAGCTGCACCGAGGTGATGAACATCCCCCGGTCTTCCATCGGCAGGAACGAGGTGGGCAAATGCAGAAACAGCCACACCATGCCGCCCAGCAGTACAACGTAAATCATCATCCAGCGCAGGCTGCGGTGCAGCACTTTACCGACCGCAGATTCATACCGGGCGGCATTGCGGTTGAACATCCGGTTAAACCAGCCGAAGAACCCTTTCTGACCGTGATGTTCCCCTTTGTGCAGCGGCTTGAGGAGGGTGGCGCAAAGCGCAGGGGTGAGGATCAGGGCCACCAGTACGGAGAGTACCATTGCTGAGACGATGGTTATCGAGAACTGGCGGTAAATCGCGCCGGTCGTGCCGCCGAAGAAGGCCATCGGGATAAAGACCGCCGACAACACCATCGCAATGCCGACTAACGCCCCCTGAATTTGTCCCATGGATTTTCGCGTGGCCTGGCGCGGGGAAAGACCTTCTTCGCTCATGATGCGCTCGACGTTTTCGACCACCACGATGGCATCATCCACCAGCAGGCCAATTGCCAGCACCATGGCAAACATCGTCAGGGTGTTAATGCTGTACCCGAACGCGTAAAGCACCGAAAAGGTACCCAGCAGCACCACGGGGACGGCAATAGTGGGGATCAGCGTGGCGCGGAAGTTTTGCAGGAACAGATACATGACCAGGAATACCAGGGCAATCGCTTCCAGCAGGGTCTTTACCACATCCTCAATCGAGGCTTTTACGAAGGAAGTGGTTTCATAGGCGACTTTATACTCCAGCCCGTGCGGGAAATACTGCGACAGCTCATCCAGACGGTCCAGCACCAGTTTCGCCGTCGCCATTTCATTTGCGCCGGAGGCCAGCTTAATCCCAAGGCCAGAGGCCGGGTTGCCGTTAAATCGGCTCAGGTAGTCGTATTTCTCAGCACCCATTTCCACCGTCGCCACATCGCTCAGACGCACTTCTGAGCCATCCTGATTCACGCGCAGGGTGATGTTGCGGAACTGGTCCGGTGTCTGAAGCAGGGATTGCGAATTAATGGTGGCGTTCAGGGCTTGTTTATCAACGGAAGGCGTTCCTCCCAGTTGCCCCACGGCAATTTGTGCGTTCTGGGCTTTGATGGCATCCGTCACGTCGGTGGCCGTCATCTGATAGCTGTTCAGCTTGTTGGGATCGAGCCAGATACGCATGGAGTATTGTGAGCCGTAGGCGTCGATATCCCCCACGCCGTTAATACGGCTGAGCGGGTCCTGAATATTACTGGCGACGTAGTCCGCAATGTCCTGTTTATCCATTGAGCCATCGGTGGAGACAAACGCGATGGTCAAAATGTTGGTATCACCGGTTTTACGTACGGTAACGCCCTGGTTCTGCACCGCCTGGGGCAGCTTACGCATAGCCGACTGAAGCTGGTTTTGTACCTGCTGCACCGCTTCGTCCGGGTCGGTGCCCGCCTTAAAGCTCAGGGTAACCGTCGCTTGTCCCGTGGCGCTGCTTTGCGAGGACATGTACATCAGGTTATCCAGACCCGTCATGTTCTGCTCGATAACCTGCGTCACGGTGTTTTCCAGCGTTTGTGCGGAAGCGCCGGGGTAGTTTGCGGTGACACGCACATTAGGCGGTGCCAGATCGGGATATTGCTCAACAGGAAGAGAAGTAATCGCCAGGACACCTGTCAGACACAACAGGATGGCAAGCACCCAGGCAAAAATGGGGCGATCGATGAAAAAATTCGCCATGTAAAAGTGACCTCGTTTTGCTGCACGTCATTATTGTTTATTGCCCGCCTAACTTTAGCGGTAAGGCCCAGGTCAAACGTGGAGAAATAAAGGAGATAGTGTAAATTATCATGCGCTTTTCCCTGCGCTTGCCTCTTTACCGTTATTTACCCGTTAACGGCGCAGGTACCGGGAACGTCACGCAGACCAGCGTGCCGCCGTTTTGCGGTTGCGAAAAGTGCAACATGCCTCCGAGTCGTTGTGCGCGCTCACGCATAATGTTCAGTCCGTAGTGTCCGGGCGGTTCGCTTGCCTCGCCAATCCCGATGCCGTTGTCGCGAATGCTGATGCTGTGCGTGCCATCCACCGCCGTTACGCAGCTAACGGTAATTTCGCTGGCCTGGGCGTGCTTAATCGCATTCAGAACGGCTTCCCGGACGATCTGCAATAAATGCACCTGTTTCTGGGCGTCAAGCGCCAGGGAGGAGAGACGACAGTCGAGGTGCAGCCTGGCCTGCGTCTGGCTCTGCAGGGCATCGAGAGACTCCTGCAGCGCTGCGGGTAAATTCGCATGATTTAACGTCAGCCGGAAGGTCGTCAGCAGCTCGCGCAGCTGCTGCCAGGCGTTGTTCAGCTCGCGGGAGAAGTCGGTGATGATAGTTTGCGCGGGAGCATTATCCGCTGGCAACGCGCGTTTAAGCAGGGCAAGCTGGATCCGCAGATAAGACAGCACCTGCGCCAGCGAATCGTGCAGTTCCCGGGCGATGGTGGCGCGTTCTTCCATCAGCAGCAGCTGCTGGTAATGCTTTTGCGCCTGGTTAAAGTACAGCCCGCGCCCGAGCATGGTCGCCACGCTTCTCATCAGCGGGAGGGGAACGCTGTCCGTCTCGCTTTGCCAGCGCAGTTCACCGTAAAGGGTGTCCTGCATCAGTACCGGCAGATTTTGCATCGGGATGCTGCCCGACGCGGTCCCTTCACACAGTCGCCAGTCGTCGCTGGTGCGGAGTTCCAGGTAATTCATCTGAGTGTATTCATGGACAATCTGCAATATGTGCCGAAAACAATGGCTGTCTATCTGCCCCGTATTCAACGCCTGGGAGCATTTAAACAGCATGTCGAGCTGCTGGTGGGCTTCGTGCAAATGTCGCGTCTTTTCCGCCACGGAAGCTTCAAGCGACCGATAAAGGGTGTGTAGCTCCCCCGACATATGGTTGAAAGCGCGGGAAAGTTGGCCCAGCTCGTTGGGTAGGGCGGTATCCGGCGCAGGCGTCGTAAATTCTCCTCGCTCAATCCGCTCGCTGGCCGCCACCAGATTATTCAGCGGTAATACGACCTGGCGGCGGATACGCCGCAGGGTAAACAGCGTCAGCAGCAGGATCCCGAGGGCGCCAGCCAGAGAGAGGAGGGTCACTGTCTGGATTTTATGTTCACTGTAATGCTGGAGGGCGAGCACAAAGGCATCAATGCGGCCGACAAAATCCTCAATATGCGCGGCATACCATGCGCTGTCACCGCGGGCGATGTGCTTATCCATTTCCAGCCAGGCAAACTGCAGTTGCTGGTAGCGCGTTTTGACATTGCCCGGAACGTACCAGCGGTTCAGCTTTTGCAGGGAAGGTGCGCTTAATGTCTGCCGCCAGTTCTCACGATGCGCCATAAGGGAAGGGCTGTTACGCTGCATCTCGTAACCGAGACGATAGCTCTGCATGCGCAGTGAACCCGCAACGTTGATGGCTTCAGCGTCGCGCTGGCTGCTGGCAAGGGTCAGTAGCGCGACGCTGCTGGTCAGCACGGAGAGAACAATTATCGAAAAGAAAGCCCAGGCAAGGCTTCCGGAAACGGGTCGCTTAACGGCCACAGAACGGCTCTCTGGGAGAAATAATCAGACGTTTCGGGCAGGTGTACATTGCCTGATAACGCAGTGATGAGTAAACACTTTATTCATACGTACAGTAAGGTTATTGCGCCTGGCGCAACCGGAAACATCATCCAGCGAGAAACGCGCCGTCTGAACCCACGGGCGACAAAGCGAGCGTCACGGCGTAGTATAAACAGACTCATTTTGCCGTGGAGCCCGTATGTCCCTGAACATTACCGTTATCAAAGACAAAATCCTTTCTGAAAATTACTTTGTCCTGCGTAACATCACTTACGATTTAACCCGTAAGAACGGGGACGTTATTCGCCATAAACGCGAAGTCTACGACCGGGGCAATGGCGCTACCATTCTGCTGTATAACCGCGAAAAGCAAAGCGTGGTATTGATTCGTCAGTTTCGGGTGGCGACATGGGTCAATGGCAACGCGGACGGGCGCCTGATTGAAACCTGCGCCGGTCTGCTTGATGACGATGAGCCGGAAGTCTGTATTCGCAAAGAAGCCATAGAAGAAACGGGTTTTGAGGTGGGTGCGGTACAAAAAGTCTTTGAGCTTTTCATGTCTCCAGGCGGGGTGACCGAGCTGGTCCACTTCTTCGTTGCGGAATACACCGACGCTCAGCGTACTCACCGCGGCGGCGGGGTCGAGGATGAAGATATTGAAGTGCTTGAAATGCCCTTCGCTCAGGCGCTGGAAATGGTGAAAAGCGGCGAGATACGCGACGGTAAAGCGGTGATCCTGCTGCAGTATCTGCAAACCAGCGGCGTGATGAACGCCGCGCAGGTCCGGTGATAAGTTATATTTCAGATAAATCTATCCGATAAATCCGATTGAGCCCGCCCGTCCAGGGCACGAAGATACGCCCCAGATTGACCTTTTCGTTTCCGGGGCTGTGCCATTCATGCGCTACTGCGTTTTGCTTCTCTTCTTTTTTTGCGTGCTACCCGCACCTCTGGTGTGGGCTGCACCTGCGCAGCAGTCTTTCTCTGACTGGCAGGTCACCTGCAATAACCAGAATTTTTGCGTTGCCCGAAATACCGGTGAACACCGCGGGCTGGTGATGACGCTGAGCCGTAGCGCTGGGGCAAAAACGGACGCCAGCCTGCGTATCGATCTCGGCGGGCTTTCGGCTCCTCCGGTAAAAGAGCCTGACATCGCCCCCCGACTGCTGCTCGACGACGTTCCCTTAAAACTCAATGCCCAGCACTGGCAGTTAACGCCCTGGCATCTCAAGACTGACGATACGGGTACCCTCACCACGTTTCTGAAAACGATTCAGGAAGGACAGAGGCTGACCCTGCGCGGAGGGAAGCAGACGATCTCTCTGGTCGGACTGAAAGCGGCGCTGCTGTTTATCGACGCTCAGCAAAAGCGCGTGGGCAGCGAAACAGCATGGATTAAAAAAGGGGATAGCCCGCCGCTGAGCGTGCCTCCAGCTCCGGCATTAAAAAAGGTGGCCGTGGTGAACCCCACGCCAACGCCACTCTCCCACGCTGAACTGAACGATCTGCTGGATTACGGCACCTGGCGGATGAACAACAGCCAGTGCTCGCTGGATCCTAACCGCCGCGAAGTGCGCGTCACCGCATTAACGGATGATAAAGCGCTGCTGATCGTCAGCTGCGAGGCGGGGGCTTACAATACGGTCGATCTGGCGTGGCTGGTATCGCGTAAAAAACCGTTCACCTCGCGCAGCGTCAGGCTGCGTCTGCCGTTTACCCCGTCCAGTCAGAGTAGCGATATGGAACTGATGAACGCCAGCTTCGATGAAAAAACACGCGAGCTGACGACGCTCGCACTGGGGCGTGGGATCGGTGATTGTGGGATCCAGACGCGCTGGCGTTTCGACGGCCAGCGCTTCCGCCTGGTGCGGTATGCGGAAGAGCCAAGCTGCGATAACTGGAACGGGCCGGACGCCTGGCCCACGCTGTGGATCACGCGGTAGTCCGGCTTACGATTTGATGGTGTTGTAGGCCGGGTAAGGCGTAGCCGCCACCCGGCAACGAAGACCGCACTAAAGCACGCTCAACGCCTTCTCCACCACGTTCTCAACGGTAAAGCCGAAGTACGGGAACAGCTTGTCGGCAGGGGCGGACTCACCGTAGCCCCGCATACCGACAATCGCTCCTTTCAGCCCCACATACTTATACCAGTAGTCGGCAATTCCCGCTTCCACCGCCACGCGCGCCGCGACGCTGGAGGGGAGCACCGATTCACGGTATGCCTCGTCCTGGGCATCAAAGATATCCGTTGAAGGCAGGGAAACGACGCGCACCGCGTGACCTTCGGCAGTCAGTTTCTCCGCCGCTTTCACCGTGATTTCCACCTCAGAACCCGTGGCAATCAGGATCACGTCCGGTTTGCCGCCGCTGTCCTTCAGGATGTACCCGCCGCGGGCGATATTTTTCACCTGCTCCGGGGTGCGCTCAATCTGCGCCAGGTTTTGACGCGACAGGATCAGCGCCGTCGGGCCGTTATGGCGCTCAACCGCCAGCTTCCAGCCCACTGCCGCTTCGACCTGATCGCACGGACGCCATGTGCTGAAGTTTGGCGTTAAGCGCAGGCTCGCCAGCTGTTCCACCGCCTGGTGCGTCGGGCCATCTTCACCCAGCCCGATAGAGTCGTGGGTGTAGACCATGATCTGCCGGGCCTTCATCAGCGCCGCCATGCGCGCTGCGTTACGGGCGTACTCAACGAACATCAGGAAGGTGGCGGTGTAGGGCACGAAGCCGCCGTGATGGGCGATACCGTTGGCAATGGCGGTCATCCCGAACTCGCGCACGCCGTAGTGGATATAGTTTCCGGCGATGTCCTCTTTCAGCGATTTCGAGCCCGACCAGATGGTCAGGTTACTCGGCGCCAGATCCGCCGAGCCGCCGAGCAGTTCGGGCAGGATAGGGCCGATGGCATTCAGGGTGTTTTGCGACGCCTTACGGGTGGCGATTTTCGCCGGGTTAGACTGCAGGTTTTCAATCAGTGCCTGGGTTTTATCGTCCCAGTCTTCCGGCAATCCACCGCTCATGCGTCGGGAAAACTCAGCCGCCAGTTCCGGGTATGCTTTTTTGTAGGCGGCAAATTTTTCGTTCCAGGCATGCTGGGCTTTTTCACCCGTTTCGCGCGCATCCCATGCCTTGTAGATCTCTTTCGGGATCTCAAACGGCGGGTATTTCCAGCCCAGTTTCTGTCGGGTCAGTGCCACCTCTTCTTCGCCGAGCGCCGCGCCGTGCGCTTCTTCTTTACCTGCTTTGTTTGGTGAGCCAAAGCCGATGACCGTACGGCAGATAATCAGGGACGGTTTGTCCTTCACGCTCTGCGCTTCCTGAATCGCTTTTTTCACCGCTTCGGGATCGTGGCCGTCGATCTCATGCACGACGTGCCAGTGATAGGCTTCGAAGCGTTTCGCCGTGTCGTCGGTGAACCAGCCCTCGGTTTCCCCGTCAATGGAGATGCCGTTGTGGTCGTAAAAGCCGATCAGCTTGCCGAGCCCCAGCGTGCCCGCCAGCGAGCAGACTTCATGCGAAATCCCCTCCATCAGGCAACCGTCACCCATAAACACATACGTGTAGTGATCGACAATCTCGTGGTCCGGCTGGTTAAACTGTGCCGCCAGCGTGCGTTCGGCAATCGCGAGTCCGACGGCGTTGGCCAGCCCCTGACCCAGCGGTCCGGTGGTGGTTTCGACACCCGGCGTATAGCCGATTTCCGGGTGACCCGGGGTTTTCGAATGCAGCTGGCGGAAATTCTTCAGCTCCTCAAGCGGCAGATCATAGCCGGACAGGTGCAGCAGGCTGTAGAGCAGCATCGAGGCGTGGCCGTTAGACAGAATAAAGCGGTCACGATCGTACCAGGCAGGATCGTTGGGGTTGTGCTTCAGGAAGTCGTTCCACAACACTTCGGCAATATCAGCCATGCCCATGGGGGCGCCAGGGTGGCCGGAATTGGCTTTCTGCACGGCATCCATGCTGAGGGCGCGGATGGCATTGGCGAGCTCTTTACGGGACATAGTTCACTCCATGGCAAGGTTAAAGTTTGGCGGCGAGTAGGTCTTCAAGTTTGCGCTGGTCGACGGCGAACAGGCGGATGCCTTCCGCCAGTTTATCCACGGCCATCGCGTCCTGATTGTGCTCCCAGCGGAACTCGGCTTCGGTCATGGCCTTCGGTTTCGGCAGGACGGTGGAGGTTGGCACCAGTTTGCGGATCACCGTCTCTTCTTTGTCCTGCAATTCTTTAAGCAGGTTAGGGGAGATGGTCAGGCGGTCGCAGCCTGCCAGGGCGAGGATCTGCTCGGTACGGCGGAAGCTGGCCCCCATCACGATGGTTTCATAGCGGTGCTGTTTGTAGTAGTCGTAGATATTTCGCACTGACTTCACGCCCGGATCTTCCTCGACTACGTACGGGTCCATGGGCTGTTTCGCCTGATACCAGTCGTAGATGCGCCCGACAAACGGCGAGACGAGGAACACGCCCGCTTCAGCACAGGCGCGTGCCTGTGCAAACGAGAACAGCAGCGTCAGGTTGCAGTGGATCCCCTCTTTTTCGAGCACCTCTGCCGCGCGGATACCTTCCCACGTCGACGCGAGCTTGATCAGAATGCGTGACGTATCAATTCCCTGCTCCTGGTAGAGTTCAACCAGACGACGCGCTTTCGTAATACTCTTTTCTTTATCGAACGAGAGGCGGGCGTCCACTTCGGTCGAGACGCGTCCTGGAATGCTTTTCAGAATTTCTGCACCAAAATTAACCGCCAGTTTGTCGCTGGCTTCGGCAACCTGTTGCTCCTGCGTTTTGCCGCGCTTCTTGCCGTAAGCAATCGCGTCATCAATCAGATGGCTAAAATGGGCAAGCCCTGCCGCTTTCAGAAGCAGGGAAGGGTTGGTGGTCGCGTCCTCCGGCTGATAGTGGCGAATCGACTCGATATCGCCGCTGTCCGCAACCACGGTGGTGAATTGTTTGATGCCGTCTAGCTGGTTCATAAATCATTACTCCTTGGAAATAAAAGAGTTAGATGAGTGCGTTAGTTCACACTTCTGAGAAAATCATGATGGACTTAACAAAAAAGCATAGCAGACGGGGGAGGCATTGCTTTTGAGACGGGTAACATGGCTGTTATAAATTGATAACAATTTTTAATGTGTGATGGTGAGAGTTTGGCAGCCTTCAAAGTTTATGCGCTGTCCTGAGGCGATACTAGGCGGCACACCAGGGTGTGCATCAGGATCGCAAACGTCACCCTTTTGACCGATACGTGAAAGGAAAAATAAGATGGATGAGCAGTTGAAACAGAGTGCCCTCGATTTTCACGAGTTCCCCGTTCCGGGCAAAATCCAGGTTTCCCCAACCAAGCCGCTGGCGACTCAGCGCGATCTGGCGCTTGCCTACTCACCGGGCGTGGCGGCACCGTGTCTGGAAATCGAAAAAGATCCGCTGGCGGCCTATAAGTACACCGCGCGCGGTAACCTGGTCGCGGTGATCTCTAACGGTACGGCAGTACTCGGCCTTGGCAACATTGGTGCGCTGGCGGGTAAGCCGGTGATGGAAGGGAAGGGCGTTCTGTTCAAGAAATTCGCCGGTATCGACGTGTTCGATATCGAAGTGGACGAGCTGGACCCGGATAAATTCATTAACGTCGTCGCCGCGCTGGAGCCAACCTTCGGCGGTATCAACCTGGAAGACATCAAAGCGCCGGAATGTTTCTATATCGAGCAGAAGCTGCGCGAGCGTATGAACATCCCCGTGTTCCATGACGACCAGCACGGTACGGCCATTATCAGCACCGCCGCCATTCTGAACGGCCTGCGCGTAGTCGAGAAAAATCTTTCCGACGTGCGTATGGTGGTCTCCGGCGCGGGCGCGGCGGCCATCGCCTGTATGAACCTGCTGGTGGCGCTGGGGATGCAGAAACACAACATCGTGGTTTGCGATTCCAAAGGCGTGATCTACAAAGGCCGTGAGCCAAACATGGCGGAAACCAAAGCGGCGTATGCGGTGGACGATGACGGCAAACGCACGCTTGAGGACGTGATTGACGGTGCGGACATCTTCCTTGGCTGCTCGGGCCCGAAAGTGCTGACCCAGGAGATGGTGAAGAAGATGGCGCGTGCGCCAATGATCCTGGCCCTGGCGAACCCTGAACCGGAAATTCTGCCGCCGCTGGCGAAAGCGGTGCGTGAAGACGCCATTATCTGTACCGGTCGTTCGGACTACCCGAACCAGGTGAACAACGTGCTCTGCTTCCCGTTCATCTTCCGTGGCGCGCTGGACGTTGGCGCAACGGCGATCAACGAAGAGATGAAGCTGGCAGCGGTTCACGCCATCGCGGAACTGGCGCATGCCGAGCAGAGCGAAGTGGTGGCTTCTGCTTATGGCGATCAGGATCTGAGCTTCGGGCCTGACTACATCATCCCTAAACCGTTTGACCCGCGACTGATCGTGAAGATCGCGCCAGCGGTGGCCAAAGCGGCAATGGACTCCGGCGTGGCAACGCGTCCGATCCAGGACTTCGACGCTTACGTCGATAAACTCACCGAGTTCGTCTACAAAACCAACCTGTTTATGAAGCCAATTTTCTCTCAGGCCCGCGCGGACGCAAAACGCGTGGTGCTGGCGGAAGGGGAAGAGGCGCGCGTGCTGCATGCCACCCAGGAGCTGGTGAGCCTCGGGCTGGCGAAGCCGATCCTGATTGGTCGTCCGAGCGTGATCGAAATGCGCATTCAGAAACTGGGGCTGCAGATTAAGCCGGGTGTGGACTTTGAGATCGTCAATAACGAATCCGATCCGCGCTTTAAAGAGTACTGGAACGAATACTACGCGATCATGAAGCGTCGTGGGATCACCCAGGAGCAGGCGCAGCGGGCGGTGATCAGCAATACCACGGTGATCGGCGCGATTATGGTCCATCGCGGCGAAGCGGATGCGCTGATCTGCGGTACCATCGGCGATTACCACGAGCATTTCAGCGTGGTGCAGGAGATCTTCGGCTACCGCGAAGGGGTTCACGCCGCCGGAGCGATGAACGCGCTGCTGCTGCCAAGCGGGAACACGTTTATCGCCGATACCTACGTTAACGACGATCCAACCCCGGACGAGCTGGCGGAGATCACCGTGATGGCGGCAGAAACCGTGCGTCGCTTTGGTATTGAGCCGAAAGTGGCGCTGCTATCGCACTCTAACTTTGGTTCGTCTAAATCAGCGGCGGCGTGCAAAATGCGTCAGACGCTGGAGCGGGTGCGCGAGCGTGCGCCGGAGCTGATGATTGACGGAGAAATGCACGGCGATGCCGCGCTGGTGGAAAGCATCCGCAACGAGCGTATGCCGGACAGCCCGCTGAAAGGCTCGGCAAACATCCTGATTATGCCGAACGTGGAAGCGGCGCGTATTAGCTACAACCTGCTGCGCGTATCCAGCTCTGAAGGGGTGACCGTAGGGCCGGTACTGATGGGCGTGGCGAAACCGGTGCATGTATTAACGCCGATTGCTTCTGTGCGACGCATCGTGAACATGGTGGCGCTGGCGGTGGTTGAGGCGCAGACGCAGCCTCTGTAGCGGCGGTGCGTCGGGTGGCGCGTTCGCTTACCCGACCTACGGGTTAACCAGGCCGGATAAGCGTAGCGCCATCCGGCAATTACACCCAGTCGCGTACTTTCAGAAACTCACTCAAGGCAGCCTCCGGGCTGCCTTCTTTTGGGTCGTAACAGTATTCCCAGCGTACCAGCGGCGGCATCGACATTAAAATCGACTCCGTGCGCCCGCCGGTCTGCAGGCCGAAGAGCGTCCCGCGATCCCACACCAGGTTAAACTCCACGTAGCGCCCGCGGCGATAAAGCTGGAA
Source organism: Enterobacter cloacae complex sp. IR53030 (assembly GCF_049238365.1). Classification (NCBI taxonomy): domain Bacteria; kingdom Pseudomonadati; phylum Pseudomonadota; class Gammaproteobacteria; order Enterobacterales; family Enterobacteriaceae; genus Enterobacter; species Enterobacter cloacae complex sp. IR53030. Next base: position 28,616 of record NZ_JBMKHA010000010.1, on the reverse strand, counting down.
TTCGCGCTCGCGCACGCCATAGTCGATATCTTTACGACGTTCGACAATGGGCAAATAGGCCTCAGTAAAGCCTTCGCCCACCGCGCGCATAAAGCTGAACGCGGTATCAAAATCGGGCGTGTTGAGATCGTCAAAGAACAGTCCACCGATGCCGCGCTGCTCGTCGCGGTGCTTCAGGTAAAAGTAGTCATCGCACCACTTTTTAAATTTCGGGTAGACGTCTTCGCCAAACGGCAGACAAAGGTCGCGCGCGGTGGCGTGCCAATGCACGGCGTCCTCTTCGAAACCGTAGTAGGGCGTTAAGTCGAAACCGCCGCCGAACCACCAGACCGGATCGGCCCCCGGTTTTTCGGCAATGAAAAAGCGTACGTTAGCGTGACTGGTCGGCACAAACGGATTATGCGGATGCACCACCAGCGAAACGCCCATCGCTTCAAAACTTCGGCCCGCCAGCTCAGGACGATGCGCTGTCGCAGAGGCGGGCATAGCGTCACCATGAACGTGGGAAAAATTCACCCCCGCCTGTTCAAAGATGCCGCCATTTCGCAATACGCGGCTGCGGCCACCGCCGCCTGCCTCACGCTGCCAGTTATCCTCCTGAAATTCACCGCCGTCTGCGGCGGCCAGTTTCTGGCAAATCTCATCCTGCAGTTGCAGCAGGAACGTTTTGACCAGTTGAGCATTGGGTTTCATTAACGTTTCCTGGCGTGCGCTTTTTGGTTATCGAACCAGTTGAAGTAACTGATAATGCCGGAGGCGATGGCGTTAGCAATCTTCTGGCGAAACGCCGTGGTGCCGAGCAGCCGCTCTTCTTCCGGGTTGGTAATAAAAGATGTTTCAACAAGTACGGACGGAATTGAAGGTGACTTCAGCACCACAAACGCCGCCTGCTCGGTGCTTTTACTGTGCAAGCGGTGCACCGGCTTAATCCGTTTGAGGATATGCGAGCCGAGCGTCAGGCTATTTTTGATGGTGTCCGTCTGCACGAGGTCGAACAGCACCTGCTGTAACAGATGATCTTTGTCCGTGGCCTTCTTCCCGGCCACTTCATCCGCCCGGTTCTCACGGTCGGAGAGGTATTTTGCCATGGCGCTACTGGCCCCACGGTTGGACAGGGCAAACACCGACGCGCCCGCGGCTGACGGGTTGGTAAAGCCGTCAGCGTGAATCGACATAAACAGATCCGCGCCGTGTTGATGGGCGATCTCCACGCGGTCATACAGCGGGATAAAGGTGTCGCCAGAGCGCGTCAGACGGGCGTCAATGCCGTTGCTGCGTAAAATTGCGCGCACGTTTTTTGCAATCGCCAGCACGACGTGTTTTTCTTTTGACCCGTTTTTGCCAATGGCGCCGGTATCAATCCCGCCGTGGCCCGGGTCCAGCATCACCAGACGCTTTGCGCCTGGCTTTTTGGTTTTGGGTTTACTGTGTCCGTTACTGGTTTTGAGCGTGCTCTCGTCTTTCGCCTGAGCCTGCTTTGCAATACCGGTTAACGTTAAGGCCGCCAGCCCCGCTTTGAGAACCTGACGACGCGATGTGAGTGCTTTTAATGGTTTGAATGTGCTCATGCGGCCTGAATACTAAAAAAAGGGGTCCTGGTGTTATATCGTATCGTGTTTCCCGTTACGACAGTCCTTATTGAGAATTGTTTTACTTTTCATTTCAATACGTGACAAAGTGACATTATGCCAAATTTTGGCGAGATTTTCCCCGGTTATTGGCTAAACGTCCCGTACGCGCCATAATCACTGTTTTTGAACCCGAAAAGGCGGTTAATACCATGGAGATACGCGTTTTTCGCCAGGAAGATTTCGAAGAGGTGATCACCCTTTGGGAGCGCTGCGATTTGCTGCGTCCGTGGAACGATCCGGAGATGGACATCGAACGGAAGGTGAATCACGACGTCAGTCTGTTTCTGGTCGCGGAAGTGAATGGCGAGGTTGTCGGCACCGTCATGGGCGGCTATGACGGCCATCGCGGCTCGGCTTATTATCTTGGGGTCCATCCGGAATACCGTGGGCGTGGCATCGCGAATGCGTTACTGAACCGGCTAGAGAAGAAGCTGATTGCTCGCGGCTGCCCGAAAATTCAGATCATGGTGCGGGAAGATAACGATGTGGTGCTGGGCATGTATGAACGTCTGGGCTATGAGCACTCTGACGTGCTGAATTTAGGTAAGCGCCTGATCGAAGATGAAGAGTACTGAGATCCACCCGGGAGACTATGACGCGCAGGGCCGCCTCAGGCTGCCTTTTTTATTCTGGTGCGTTCTGCTGCTGCAGGCGCGAACCTGGGTGCTGTTTGTGATGGCTGGCGCGTCGCGCGGGCAGGGCGACACGCTGCTGAATCTCTTCTATCCCGATCACGATGCCTTCTGGCTTGGCTTACTGCCGGGCGTACCGGCGGTGGTGGCATTTTTATGCAGCGGCCGACGGCATGCGATCCCGCGTGTGTGGCGCGCGCTTCGCTGGCTGCTGATCCTTGCCCAGATAGCGCTACTGTTCTGGCAACCCGTGCTCTGGTGGTTCGGTGAACCCCTTTCGGGTATCGGCATTGCGCTGGTGATCGCGGATATTGTGGCGTTGCTGTGGCTGCTCACAAATCCCCGGTTACGCGCCTGTTTTACGCAAGAGTCAGATTAGAACGGCACTTTTTACCGAAGTCGTACTCCAACAAGCGTTGATTTAACACGTAAGGACGTTTCAATGAAATCGCTGCGTTTACTTTTATGCGCTCTCCCGCTGGCATTAACCGGCTGTTCAACGCTCTCCTCCATTAACTGGTCCGCAGCCTATCCGTGGAACTGGTTTGGCGCGTCCACGGAAGTGACCGAGCAGGGCGTAGGAAAAATTACCGCATCAACCGCGCTCGATCAGGATGCCATTCAGGACGCCCTGAGCAGTGACTACCGCCTGCGTAGCGGCATGAAAACCGAGAATGGCAACATTGTGCGGTACTTTGAAGCGCTAAAAGGGGACAAACTGGCGCTGGTGATTAATGGCGATAAAGGCACGGTGAACCGCATTGCGGTGCTCGACGACGAAATCCCGACCGCCAGCGGTGTGAAAGTGGGTACGCCGTTTAGCGATCTGTATAAACAAGCCTTTGGCAACTGCACCAGCGCGCCTTCCGACGAGGGCGTCGCGGTGGAATGTAAGGCGGAAGGCAGCCAGCACATCAGCTATGTCTTCACCGGTACCTGGAGCGGTCCGGAGGGATTAATGCCGTCTGACGACACGCTGAAAAGCTGGAAAGTGAGCAAAATAGTCTGGAAGCAGTAATTTGCGCCTGAACAAACCGCCTCGCTGAAATCCGGGTATAATACCCGCCATCAATGCCACGCTGACGTGGCATCTTTATTTCAGGAGGAGCGATGTCTCAGGTTCAGAGTGGCATTTTGCCAGAACATTGCCGCGCGGCGATTTGGATCGAAGCCAATGTCAAAGGGGACGTGGATGCCCTGCGTGCGGCCAGTAAAGCGTTTGTTGATAAACTGGCGACTTTCCAGGCCAAATTCCCGGATGCCCATCTCGGCGCCGTTGTTGCTTTTGGCAATAACGTCTGGCGTCAGCTGAGCGGCGGCGAAGGGGCGGAAGAGCTGAAAGACTTTATTCCTTACGGTAAAGGTCTGGCTCCGGCCACCCAGTACGATCTGCTCATTCATATTCTCTCTCTGCGTCACGATGTTAACTTCTCCGTTGCCCAGGCCGCGGTGGCAGCGTTCGGCGACAGCATTGAGGTGCAGGAAGAAGTTCACGGTTTCCGTTGGGTAGAAGAGCGCGATCTGAGCGGCTTCGTCGACGGCACGGAAAACCCGGCGGGTGAAGAGACGCGTCGTGACGTGGCGGTCATCAAAGATGGCGTGGATGCGGGCGGCAGTTACGTGTTCGTGCAGCGCTGGGAGCATAACCTCAAGCAGCTTAACCGCATGAGCGTGCATGACCAGGAGATGATGATTGGTCGCACCAAAGAGGCGAACGAAGAGATCGACGGCGATGACCGTCCGGTGACCTCTCACCTGACCCGCGTTGACCTCAAAGAAGAGGGCAAAGGGCTGAAGATTGTCCGCCAGAGCCTGCCGTATGGCACCGCAAGCGGCACCCATGGTCTTTACTTCTGCGCGTACTGCGCACGCCTGTATAACATCGAGCAGCAGTTGATGAGCATGTTCGGCGACACTGACGGCAAGCGCGACGCGATGCTGCGCTTCACCAAGCCGGTAACCGGCGGCTATTACTTCGCGCCGTCCGTTGAGCGTCTGCTGGCGCTTTAACGCCCCTCACCCGAACCCTCTCCCCGCAGGGGAGAGGGGGATTGCAGCCTTATTCCCTTTTCTGCTTCTAAATCACCAAACGGTATATAAAACCGTTACTCCTTTCGACCTCGTTATAAATATTATGACTATAAGATAGTCATCACATTTATAAGGGAGCGCAATGGCCGTTACTGTACTGAAAAAAGGAACTCTGGCGCTGGCAGGTTTATTGCTGGTGGCCCAGGCGCAGGCGACTGAGCTGCTGAACAGTTCGTACGACGTCTCCCGCGAGCTGTTTGCCGCCCTTAACCCACCGTTTGAACAGCAGTGGGCGAAAGACAATAACGGCGATAAGCTGACCATCAAACAGTCCCATGCCGGTTCTTCCAAACAGGCGCTGGCGATATTGCAGGGACTGAAGGCGGATGTCGTGACCTACAACCAGGTCACTGACGTGCAGATCCTGCACGACAAGGGCAAACTTATCCCTGCTGACTGGCAGAGCCGTCTGCCGAATAACAGCTCGCCGTTCTATTCCACCATGGGCTTCCTGGTGCGTAAAGGTAACCCGAAAAATATCCACGACTGGAGCGACCTGGTGCGTTCTGACGTGAAGCTGATTTTCCCGAACCCAAAAACCTCCGGTAACGCGCGTTACACCTATTTGGCGGCGTGGGGTGCGGCGGACAAGGCCGACGGTAACGATAAAGCCAAAACCGAGCAGTTCATGACCCAGTTCCTGAAAAACGTTGAAGTGTTTGATACCGGCGGCCGCGGGGCAACCACCACCTTCGCAGAACGTGGGCTGGGCGATGTGCTGATCAGCTTTGAGTCGGAAGTGAACAACATCCGCAAACAGTATGAAGCGCAGGGCTTTGAGGTGGTTATCCCGAAAACCAACATTCTGGCCGAATTCCCGGTGGCGTGGGTGGATAAAAACGTGAAGGCAAACGGTACTGAGAAAGCGGCAAAAGCCTATCTCAACTATCTGTACAGCCCGCAGGCGCAGACCATCATTACCGATTACTACTACCGCGTGAATAACCCGGACGTGATGAACAAACTGAAGGATAAATTCCCGCAGACCGCACTGTTCCGCGTGGAAGATAATTTCGGCTCCTGGCCTGAGGTGATGAAAACGCACTTTGCCAGCGGCGGTGAGTTAGACAAGTTGCTGGCGGCGGGGCGTAAGTAATGTTTGCAGTCTCGACCAAACGCGTGCTGCCGGGCTTTACCTTAAGTCTGGGGACCAGCCTGCTGTTCGTCTGCCTGATCCTGTTGTTGCCGCTCAGCGCACTGGTGATGCAACTTGCGCAGATGAGCTGGGCGCAGTACTGGGACGTGGTCACCAACCCGCAGGTGGTGGCCGCCTATAAAGTGACGCTGCTGTCGGCGTTTGTCGCCTCCATTTTTAACGGTGTGTTCGGCCTGCTGATGGCGTGGATCTTAACCCGCTATCGTTTCCCTGGCCGCACGCTGCTTGACGCACTGATGGATCTGCCGTTTGCGCTGCCGACGGCTGTTGCGGGCTTAACCCTTGCGTCGCTCTTCTCCGTGAACGGACTGTACGGTGAGTGGCTGGCAAAGCTTGATATCAAAGTCACCTATACCTGGCTTGGTATCGCGGTGGCGATGGCCTTTACCAGCATCCCGTTTGTGGTGCGTACCGTGCAGCCGGTGCTGGAAGAGTTGGGTCCGGAATATGAAGAAGCGGCGGAAACGCTGGGGGCCTCGCGCTGGCAGAGTTTCCGCAAGGTCGTGTTGCCGGAACTCTCCCCGGCGCTGATGGCGGGCGTTGCGCTGTCGTTTACCCGCAGCCTCGGTGAGTTCGGCGCGGTGATTTTTATCGCCGGGAACATTGCCTGGAAGACGGAGGTCACCTCGCTGATGATTTTCATCCGTCTTCAGGAGTTTGATTATCCGGCGGCGAGCGCCATTGCTTCGGTGATCCTCGCAGCCTCACTGCTGCTGCTGTACTCAATTAACACTCTGCAAAGTCGCTTTGGTCGACGTGTGGTAGGTCACTGATGGCGGAAGTTACGCAATTGAAGCGATACGATGCTCCCCGTATCAACTGGGGTAAATGGTTTCTGATTGGCGTGGGCGTGCTGGTGTCCGCCCTCATTCTCGTCGTGCCGACGGTGTATATCTTCGTTCAGGCGTTCAGCAAGGGGCTGATGCCCGCGCTGGAGAACCTGGCGAATCCGGACATGCTCCATGCCATCTGGCTGACCGTACTGATTGCCCTGATCACCGTGCCGGTGAACCTGGTGTTCGGGACGCTGCTGGCGTGGCTGGTGACGCGTTTTAACTTCCCGGGGCGTCAGCTGCTGCTGACCCTGCTGGATATTCCGTTTGCCGTGTCGCCGGTGGTGGCGGGTCTGGTGTACCTGCTCTTTTACGGCTCTAACGGCCCGCTGGGCGGCTGGCTGGATGAGCATAACCTGCAGGTCATGTTCGCCTGGCCGGGTATGGTGCTGGTGACCATCTTCGTGACGTGTCCGTTTGTGGTGCGCGAACTGGTGCCGGTGATGTTAAGCCAGGGGAGCAACGAAGACGAAGCGGCGGTGCTGCTGGGCGCGTCAGGCTGGCAGATGTTCCGTCGCGTGACGCTGCCAAATATCCGCTGGGCGCTGCTTTACGGCGTGGTGCTGACCAACGCCCGAGCGATTGGTGAGTTTGGTGCCGTTTCCGTCGTCTCCGGCTCCATCCGCGGTGAAACCCTGTCGCTGCCGTTACAGATTGAATTACTGGAACAGGACTACAACACCGTCGGTTCCTTTACTGCCGCAGCGTTACTGACGCTGATGGCTATTTTGACCCTGTTTTTGAAGAGTGTGGTGCAGTGGCGTTTAGAGAATCAGGAAAAACGTCAGCATCAGGAGGGAAATCATGAGCATTGAGATTGCCAATATTAAGAAGTCTTTTGGTCGCACCCAGGTGCTGAATGATATCTCGCTGGATATCCCTTCCGGACAAATGGTGGCGCTGCTGGGGCCGTCTGGCTCGGGTAAAACCACGCTGCTGCGAATTATCGCCGGGCTTGAGCATCAGACCAGCGGGCACATTCGCTTTCACGGCACCGACGTGAGCCGCCTGCATGCCCGCGATCGTAAAGTGGGTTTTGTGTTCCAGCACTATGCGCTGTTCCGCCACATGACCGTGTTTGACAACATCGCGTTTGGCCTGACCGTGCTGCCGCGTCGCGAACGCCCGGATGCCGCCACCATCAAAGCGAAAGTGACTAAGCTGCTGGAGATGGTGCAGCTGGCACATCTGGCGGATCGTTTCCCGGCGCAGCTGTCTGGCGGACAGAAACAGCGTGTCGCGCTGGCACGTGCGCTGGCCGTTGAGCCGCAAATTCTGCTGCTGGACGAACCGTTCGGCGCGCTGGATGCGCAGGTGCGTAAAGAACTTCGCCGCTGGCTGCGTCAGCTGCATGAAGAGCTGAAGTTTACCAGCGTCTTCGTGACCCACGATCAGGAAGAGGCGATGGAAGTGGCGGACCGCGTGGTGGTCATGAGCCAGGGCAACATCGAGCAGGTTGACGAGCCGGAGCAGCTCTGGCGTGAACCGGCGACCCGTTTCGTGCTGGAATTTATGGGTGAAGTGAACCGTCTGCAGGGCACCATTCGCGGTGGACAGTTCCACGTCGGCGCGCACCGCTGGCCGCTGGGCTATACCTCCGCGCATCAGGGGCCGGTCGATCTGTTCCTGCGTCCGTGGGAAGTGGACGTGAGCCGCCGCACCAGCCTGGATTCACCGCTGCCGGTGCAGGTACTGGAAGCTAGCCCTAAAGGGCACTACACCCAATTGGTGGTACAGCCGCTGGGCTGGTATACCGAGCCGCTGACCGTCGTCATGCGTGATGATGTGCCGCCGCACCGGGGCGAGCGTCTGTTTGTCGGTCTGCAGCATGCCCGTATTTATCACGGGAAGGAGCGCATCGAGACGCGCGAGAATATTGCTCTGGCGGAGTCAGCCTGATAGGTTATTAGGATGTTTATCGCCCGGTGGCGCTGCGCTTACCGGGCCTACAGTTATCACTGAGTCTTGTAGGCCGGGATCGCTGCGCGCCCCCGGCTTTTTTATTGAGTAAAAATCGTGACTACACTCGAACACACCATCGGCAACACTCCTCTGGTCAAGCTTCAGCGCATGGGGCCAGACAACGGCAGTGAAATCTGGGTCAAACTTGAGGGCAATAATCCGGCAGGCTCGGTGAAAGACCGTGCGGCGCTGTCGATGATTGTTCAGGCTGAAAAACGCGGTGAGATAAAGCCCGGCGACGTGTTGATTGAGGCCACCAGCGGCAATACCGGGATTGCACTGGCAATGATTGCGGCATTGAAAGGCTACCGCATGAAGCTGCTGATGCCGGACAACATGAGCCAGGAGCGCCGCGCCGCAATGCGCGCCTACGGGGCCGAGCTAATTTTGGTCACTAAAGAGCAGGGGATGGAAGGCGCACGCGATTTAGCCTTAGAAATGGCGGAGCGCGGCGAAGGTAAGCTGCTCGATCAGTTCAACAACCCGGATAACCCCTACGCGCATTACACCACCACCGGCCCGGAAATCTGGCAGCAAACCGACGGACGTATTACCCATTTTGTCTCCAGCATGGGCACCACCGGCACCATCACCGGCGTGTCGCGTTTCCTGCGTGAGCAGGAAAAAGCCGTCACTATCGTTGGCCTGCAGCCAGAAGAGGGGAGCAGCATTCCGGGGATTCGCCGCTGGCCAGCAGAATACATGCCGGGCATTTTTAATGCGCAGCTGGTGGATCAGGTGCTGGATATTCACCAGCGCGAGGCGGAGAATACCATGCGTGAGCTGGCCGTGCGTGAAGGCATCTTCTGCGGGGTCAGCTCGGGTGGCGCGGTAGCGGGGGCGTTGCGCGTTGCGCAGGTGAATCCAGGCGCCGTTGTGGTCGCGATTATCTGCGACCGCGGCGATCGCTATCTGTCTACCGGCGTCTTTGGTGAAGAGAGTTATTCGCAGGGGGCGGGAATTTAAGCGTCATGGAGATGATTTTATTCCGGGATAACACCCGGGCGCAGCAAACCGATATTGTCGCAGTGCAGTCGCAGGTGGTTTATGGCAGCGTGGGGAACAGCATTGCGGTTCCGAATATTCGTACCCACAGGCTGAACGTCACCGCCGTGCCGACGGTATTGTTCAGCAATACGCCGCACTATGACACTTTCTACGGCGGCGTGATCCCCGATGAGTGGTTCAGCGGCTACCTGAAGGCGCTGGAAGAACGCGAGATCCTGCGCGAGCTTAAAGCGGTCACCACCGGTTATATGGGCAGCGCCAGCCAGATCGCCCTGTTGGCTCAGTGGCTGAAGGCGGTCAAAGCGCACCATCCTGACCTGCTGGTACTGGTCGACCCGGTTATTGGCGACATTGACAGTGGAATGTACGTGAAGCCGGATATTCCGCAAGCGTATCGGGAGCACCTGTTGCCGCTGGCGCAGGGCATTACGCCAAACGTCTATGAACTGGAAGTATTAAGCGGAAAACCGTGCCGCACGCCGGAAAGCGCCGTCGCGGCAGCGCAGGGGCTGCTTTCCGATTCCCTGAAATGGGTGGCGATTACCAGCGCGCCGGTCGCTGACGACCCGCACAACATCCACGTGGTGCTGGTGACGAAAGAGGGCGTTACCGTTAGCGCGCATCCGCGCGTAGAAACCGATCTGAAAGGGACGGGCGATCTGTTCTGTTCCGAGCTGGTCAGTGGTATCGTTGAGGGGAAAACCGTTGCCGATGCTATCCGCATGGCGGGGGATCGGGTGACTGACGTGATGTTGTACACCCAGTCGAAAGGGTACGACGAGCTTATCCTTCCCGCATAAACAAAAATGGCGCCCGAAGGCGCCATTTTTCTGTACGGCAAGAATTACTTCTTGATGCGGATAACCGGGGTTTCACCCACGGTGACGCTGCCAGACAGTTTGATCAGTTCTTTGATTTCGTCCATGTTGGAGATAACAACCGGCGTCAGGGTAGACTTGGCTTTTTCTTCCAGCAGTGGCAGATCGAATTCAATTACCGGGTCGCCAACTTTCACACGCTGGCCTTCTTCCGCGATACGTTTGAAGCCTTCGCCTTTCAGTTCAACGGTGTCGATACCGAAGTGAACGAACAGTTCGATACCGCTATCAGATTCGATAGAGAACGCATGGTTGGTTTCAAAAATTTTACCGATGGTGCCGTCAACTGGAGCAACCATTTTGTTGCCAGTTGGTTTGATAGCAATGCCATCACCAACGATTTTCTCAGCAAACACTACATCCGGCACGTCTTCGATGTTGACGATCTCGCCGGAGAGCGGAGCAACAATCTCAATAGTTCCGGAGTCTTTCTTATCATCAGAAACCAGAGATTTCAGTTTATCGAACAAACCCATGATCTTCTCCTAAGCAGTAATTTGGGCCGCATCTCGTGGATTAGCAGATTGTTTTTTCTTCAATGAACTTGTTAACCAGCGTCATTAACTCGTCCGTTGTCGGTTGAGCAAGAGCCTGCTCTGCTAACACCTTCGCATCTTCGAAGTTCGTGTTACGGATAATCTTCTTAATGCGCGGGATGGAAATGGCGCTCATAGAGAATTCGTCCAGACCCATACCCAGCAACAGAAGTGTAGCACGTTCGTCGCCTGCAAGCTCACCACACATGCCAGTCCATTTACCTTCTGCATGAGAAGCATCAATAACTTGCTTGATCAAGTTCAGTACGGACGGTGACATTGGCTGGTAGAGATGTGAAATCATATCATTACCACGGTCAACTGCCAGGGTGTACTGCGTTAAATCATTGGTGCCGATACTAAAGAAATCAACTTCTTTGGCTAAATGACGCGCAATGGTCGCGGCTGCTGGGGTTTCCACCATCACGCCGATCTCGATTGACTCGTCAAACGCTTTACCTTCGTCGCGCAGTTCCTGTTTGTAGATTTCGATCTCTTTCTTCAGTGCACGCACTTCTTCAACAGAGATGATCATCGGGAACATGATGCGCAGTTTACCGAAAGCAGAGGCACGCAGAATTGCGCGCACCTGGTCACGCAGGATCTCTTTGCGATCCATGGCGATACGCACTGCACGCCAGCCCAGGAACGGGTTCTCTTCTTTCGGGAAGTTCATGTATGGCAGCTCTTTGTCGCCACCGATGTCCATAGTACGGACGATAACCGCCTGAGAGCCACACGCTTCTGCTACGGCTTTATACGCAGCAAACTGCTCTTCTTCAGTAGGCAGCGCGTCACGGTCCATGAACAGGAATTCTGTACGATAAAGACCCACACCTTCCGCACCGTTGCGCTCAGCGCCTTCAACATCACGTACGGTACCGATGTTTGCGCACACTTCAACCTGATGGCCGTCCAGGGTGATGGCTGGCAGGTCTTTCAGCTTAGCGAGTTCCGCTTTTTCAGTCGCAACTTGCTCCTGAACCGCGCGCAGTTTTTCGATCTCTTCGTTTGTTGGGTTGACGTAAACCAGATTGTTTACGGCATCCAGAATCAGATAGTCGCCGTTTTTCACCTGAGAGGTGACGCTACCGGTACCCACGATGGCAGGCAGTTCCAGAGAACGGGCCATAATAGAGGTGTGGGAGGTACGGCCACCCGCGTCGGTAATGAAACCGAGGACCTTTTTCAGGTTCAGCTGTGCGGTTTCGGACGGGGTGAGGTCAGCGGCAACCAGGATCACTTCATCCTGAATCGCGCTCAGGTCGATGATGGCCAGACCCAGGATGTTGCGCAGCAGGCGCTTACCGATGTCACGTACGTCAGCCGCACGTTCTTTCAGGTATTCATCATCCAGTTCTTCCAGGGCAGTTGCCTGACCTTCGATAACTTCATGCGCAGCCGCGTCGGCCGTCATGCCTTTATCTTTAATCAGGGCTATGATTTCCTGCTCCAGCTCCTCATCTTCGAGCAGCATGATATGCCCTTCGAAGATGGCTTCTTTTTCTTCACCGAAAGTTTCGCCAGCTTTAGTTTTGATTGCTTCCAGTTGCGCAGATGCCTTGGCACGACCGCTCAGAAAACGTTCAACTTCCTGATCAACCTTGTCGGCAGAAATTTTTTTCCGGTCGATGACGATCTCGTCTTCTTTCAGCAGCAGTGCTTTGCCGAAAGCGATACCCGGGGATGCTAAAATGCCTGAAATCATAACCCTACCTTACTTGTGACTGATATTTAAAAGAACCCGGAAACTTACTCGAGCTCAGCCATCAGTTTTACCAGATGCTCAACTGCTTTCTGCTCGTCTTCACCTTCCGCAGAAATGGTGACTACGGTGCCCTGAGTCAGGCCCAGAGTCTGCAGTTTGAACAGGCTTTTTGCGCTGGCGCTTTTGCCGTTGGAAGTCACAGTGATTTCAGAAGTGAAGCCTTTCGCTTCTTTAACAAACTGAGCAGCAGGGCGGGTGTGCAGACCGTTCGGAGCGGTAATGGTAACTTCTTGCTGGAACATTGTATTTCCCCAACTTATAGGTTTAGTGTTGTGGAACTAAAGTCTAGCCTGGCGACTGAACTTTAGCCTGTATTGTTAGCGCTGACGTTTCGATCGTCATTAAACATTATGCAGCGAAAGCAAGACTTGAACCAAATCATAAAATCGATTCAGCAAGGCTATTTCGTTCACTGATTAATTTCACGCATCAAAATAATTGCTGGTTTAAATACCAGACCCAACGGGGTGAAGCAATGCCAGGAGGGGCAAAAGTTTGAAGCAGGCCACAAAAAAGCACCTGAAAAGGTGCTTTTTTACGCGTTATTAACATGCTGGCATTACTGTTGCAGCTCTTTTTCAGTGAACAGATCGGCAAACAGTGCGGTGCTCAAGTAACGCTCACCCGAGGAAGGAAGGATAACCACAATATTCTTATTGGTAAAGGCTTCATCTTCCTGAAGTTTGAGCGCTGCCGCAACAGCCGCACCGGAAGAGATACCGGCGAGAATGCCTTCTTCATCCATCAGACGACGCGCGGTAGAGATGGCTTCTTCGTTAGTGATGGTGACCACTTTATCGATCAGCTTCAGATCCAGGTTGCCCGGAATGAATCCCGCGCCAATACCCTGGATTTTATGCGGACCCGGCTTGAGCTCTTCGCCCGCCAGTGCCTGGGTGATAACCGGTGAGTCGGTGGGTTCAACCGCAACGGTGATCAGATCTTTTTTACCTTTTGTGCCTTTTATATAGCGTGACACGCCGGTCAGGGTGCCGCCGGTACCAACGCCGGAGATAAACACGTCAACCTGACCGTCAGTATCTTCCCAGATTTCCGGTCCAGTGGTCTTCTCGTGAATTTCCGGGTTAGCCGGGTTGCTGAACTGCTGCAGCAGCAGATATTTTGCCGGATCGCTGGCGACAATCTCTTCCGCTTTCTGAATGGCACCTTTCATGCCCTTCGCACCTTCGGTAAGTACGAGGTTCGCGCCGAGTGCTTTGAGCAGTTTGCGGCGTTCGATACTCATGGTTTCCGGCATGGTCAGCGTCAGTTTGTAGCCACGTGCGGCAGCGACATAGGCCAGAGCGATACCGGTGTTACCGCTGGTCGGTTCAACCAGTTCAACGCCAGGCTTCAGCACGCCACGTTTTTCAGCATCCCAAATCATGTTTGCACCGATACGGCATTTTACGCTGAAGCTCGGGTTACGAGATTCGACCTTCGCCAGAATGCGTCCATTACCGATACGGTTCAGTCGAACCAGGGGCGTATGACCGATAGTCAGCGAGTTGTCTTCATAAATCTTACTCATGGCCTGTCCTTAACTGTATGAAATTGGGATACCGCCCCAGCATACCTGCTAAGCAGGGAGGGGGAAGTAAGGAATTCGCATATCTATATACTGCAAGGAAATAATGGGGATCAGTATGGAATAAGGGGCGGCATAAGCCACCCCTGCTTTACACATTTTTGCATTATTTCCATAACGCGTGCTTAGCACGGTAGCAGTCCACCCACATTGCCGTCGCGCCGCACACAGCAACCGGCATGATGAACAGGTTCAGGAAGGGAATCATCGTGAACAGGCTGGTCAGCGCGCCGAACTGCATATTGGCGACCTTCTGGGTACGCAGGGCGTTGCGCATCGCTTTAAACGGTACCTTGTGGTTATCGAACGGATAATCACAATACTGGATGGCGAGCATCCAGGCGCTGAACAGGAACCACAGCACCGGCGCCACGGTCTGGCCAATGCCGGGAACAAAATAGAGGATAAGCAGCACTACCGCGCGGGGGAGGTACCAGGCAAATTTCTGCCACTCGCGCTTCATGATGCGGGGGATATCTTTCATGATCTCGAGCACGCCCGTGTCCGGCGGCGTCGCGCCGGTAAGCCGCGCCTCCAGCTGTTCTGCCAGCAGGCCGTTAAACGGTGCGGCTATCCAGTTAGCGATGGTTGAGAAGAAATAGCCGAACACCAGCAGCACGGAGATCACCGCCACCGGCCAGAGCAGATAGTTCAGCCACTGTAGCCAGTCGGGCACATAGCTCATTAACGCAGGGATCCAGCTCTCGAGCTTTGTAAAAAGCCACCAGAACGCGCCGCCCATCAGAACAATGTTGATCAACAGCGGAAGGATGACGAAGCGTCGGATACCCGGCAGTGAAACCAGTTTCCAGCCCTGAGAAAAATACCAGACGCCGCTGCGTGGGGGAGAAGACGATGTTGAAACCATAACCAGGCTGTACTCCTTTTTTCACAACCAGTGGAATTGCCGCCTATATTATCCACTTGTGGACTAATGACCAGTTCGGAAATGTTCGAAAAACCAGCAAAAAGCACGATTTCCTTCATCTTTATGCTGTGAATGCTCTGCACACACTTGCACTTGACGTAAACGGCAAATACTCTTAGTGAGTAAATGTTTGCCGTGGTGGCAAGGTGTTAGAACAACAGAGAATATAATGATGCAGGATTTGCGTCTGATATTAATCATTGTTGGCGCGATCGCCATAATCGCTTTACTGGTACATGGTTTCTGGACCAGACGTAAAGAGCGTTCTTCGATGTTCCGCGATCGCCCACTGAAGCGCATGAAGTCCAGTCGTGATGACGATGACATTGAAGATGACATCGACGGTCGCGACGATGACGGCGTGGGTGAAGTTCGTGTTCATCGGGTCAATACTGCGCCCGGCGCGGCTCATGGGGAGCATGAAGCCCCCCGTCCTGCGCAGCACCAGTATCAACCGCCGTACGCCTCTGCTCAGCCGCGCCAGCAGGCGCCGCAGCCGGTAGAAGAGCCTGTGCGCCAGCCGCCGCAACAGCCTGTCCATCAGCAGCCTGCTGCGCCACAGCCGGTTCAACCGCAGCCCGTGCAGCAGCCTGTGCAACAACAGCCCGCGCAGCCGGTACAACAGCCGCAGCAGCCTGTTCATGTGCAGCCAGCGCCGCAGCCTGCTCCAGCACAGCATGTTGAGCCAGAACCGGTAGCACAGCCAGAACCGGTTGTTGAAAAACCGCAGCATAAAGAAGCGGTGATCATCATGAACGTGGCCGCGCATCACGGTAGCCATCTCAACGGTGACGTGCTGCTTAACAGTATTCAACAGGCAGGCTTCAAGTTTGGCGACATGAATATTTTCCATCGCCACCTGAGCCCTGACGGTAGCGGCCCGGCGCTGTTCAGCCTGGCCAATATGGTCAACCCGGGTACTTTTGATCCGGAAATGACCGGTGATTTCGTGACCCCAGGTGTCACCATCTTTATGCAGGTGCCCTCTTACGGTGATGAACTGCAAAACTTTAAGCTGATGTTGCAATCCGCTCAGCATATCGCTGACGAAGTAGGCGGTGTGGTGCTCGACGATCAGCGTCGAATGATGACCCCGCAGAAACTGCGCGAGTATCAGGACCGCATCCGCGAAGTTAAGGAAGCCAACGCGTAATCATCGCGTTTACGTCAACTCCTCCTCAACCCCCGCATGTCGGGGGTTTTTTCTCATTGATGGTGCGATATGGACTCAATCGAACAACAACTCACTGACCTGCGAACCACGCTTCGCCATCATGAATATCTCTATCATGTTATGGACGCGCCGGAGGTGCCGGATGCGGAGTATGACCGCCTGATGCGCGAGCTGCGCGAACTGGAGGCGCAGCACCCGGAACTCATTACGCCGGATTCTCCCACCCAGCGCGTCGGTGCCGAGCCGCTGGGAGCGTTCAGCCAGGTACGCCATGAAGTGCCGATGCTGTCGCTGGATAACGTCTTTGATGAAGAGAGCTTCCTCGCGTTTAACAAGCGCGTGCAGGACCGTCTGAAAAGCAGCGACGCTCTCACCTGGTGCTGCGAGCTGAAGCTTGATGGCCTGGCGGTCAGTCTTCTCTACGAAAACGGCGTGCTGGTGCGTGCCGCGACGCGTGGCGACGGCACGACGGGTGAAGACATTACGACCAACGTGCGCACCATCCGCGCAATTCCGCTGAAGCTGCAGGGGGACAACATTCCTGCGCGTCTGGAAGTGCGCGGCGAAGTGTTTCTTCCCCAGGCGGGTTTCGAGAAAATCAACGAAGAAGCGCGCCGCACCGGCGGGAAAGTATTTGCTAACCCGCGTAATGCGGCGGCAGGCTCTTTGCGCCAGCTTGACCCGCGTATCACCGCGAAGCGACCGCTCACTTTCTTCTGCTACGGCGTGGGGATCCTGGAGGGAGGCGAGCTGCCGGATACGCATCTCGGGCGTCTGATGCAGTTTAAGGCGTGGGGCCTGCCGGTGAGTAACCGCGTGCAGCTCTGTGACTCGCCAGAAGCGGTACTCGCGTTCTACCACAAGGTGGAAGCGGACCGTCCGACGCTCGGTTTTGATATTGATGGCGTTGTCATTAAGGTGAACTCACTGGCGCTTCAGGAGCAACTCGGGTTTGTGGCGCGTGCGCCGCGCTGGGCGGTGGCGTTTAAGTTTCCTGCTCAGGAGCAGATGACCTTCGTTCGCGACGTGGAGTTCCAGGTCGGCCGTACGGGCGCCATTACCCCGGTCGCCCGTCTTGAGCCTGTGCAGGTCGCGGGCGTGCTGGTGAGTAACGCCACGCTGCATAACGCCGATGAGATTGAACGTCTGGGCCTGCGGATTGGTGACAAAGTGGTGGTTCGTCGCGCGGGCGATGTTATTCCGCAGGTGGTAAACGTCGTTGAGTCTGAACGCCCTGATGATACGCGTGAAGTGGTCTTCCCGACCCATTGCCCGGTGTGTGGCTCTGACGTGGAGCGTGTTGAAGGTGAGGCGGTAGCGCGCTGTACGGGCGGCCTGATCTGTGGCGCGCAGCGTAAAGAGTCACTGAAGCACTTCGTCTCCCGTCGCGCGATGGACGTCGACGGCATGGGCGATAAGATTATCGATCAGCTGGTTGAAAAAGAGTATGTGCATACGCCAGCGGATCTCTTCAAACTGACGGCGGGCAAGCTGACCGGTCTGGATCGCATGGGGCCGAAGTCGGCGCAGAACGTGGTTAACGCTCTGGAAGCCGCAAAAGAGACCACCTTCGCCCGTTTCCTTTACGCGCTGGGCATCCGTGAAGTGGGGGAAGCAACGGCAGCAGGTCTGGCGGCGTACTTTGGCACGCTGGAGGCGCTGGAAAAGGCAAGCATCGACGAGCTGCAGAAAGTGCCGGATGTCGGCATTGTAGTCGCCACGCACGTCTTTAACTTCTTTGCGGAAGAGAGCAACCGCGAAGTCATTGGCAAACTGCTGGCAGAGGGCATCAAATGGCCCGCGCCGGTGGTGGTTAATGCTGAAGAGATCGACAGTCCGTTCGCCGGTAAAACGGTGGTGCTGACCGGCAGCCTGAGCCAGCTTTCACGCGACGATGCGAAAGCGCGTCTGGTGGCGCTGGGCGCAAAAGTGGCGGGCAGCGTATCGAAGAAAACCGACCTGGTGATTGCCGGGGAAGCAGCGGGTTCGAAGCTGGCGAAAGCCCAGGAACTTGGCATTGAGGTTATCGACGAAGCGGAAATGATGCGTCTGTTAGGAGAGTAACGTGGAAAAAGAGCAGCTCGTTGCGATCGCCAATACGGAGATGCCGTTCGGTAAATATAAGGGCCGCAGGCTGATCGATTTGCCGGAGGAGTATCTGCTGTGGTTTGCCCGTAAGGATGAGTTTCCGGCCGGGCGACTGGGCGAGCTGATGGCTATTACGCTACTGATCAAAACCGAGGGGCTGACCCAGCTGGTTCAGCCCCTGAAACGTCCTTAAGCCTTCGCGGCGCGGGTCTCTTCCTGCGCCAGTTTTTCCGTCTGACGTTTATAGCGACGCGCCAGCACGGCGCAGACCATCAGCTGGATCTGATGGAAAATCATCAGCGGCAATACCATCATCCCAATTACCGAGGTCGGGAACAGAATGTTGGCCATCGGGATACCGTTCGCCAGGCTCTTCTTCGAACCGCAGAAAACAATCGTAATTTCATCTGCTTTGTTGAAGCCGCATTTACGTGCCACAAAGACGTTTACGGCAATGACAATCGCCAGCAGGACAATGCTGACCACCACGATAAACAGCAGTGAGCCTGCGCCCACCTTGTGCCAGATCCCGTTCACGACCGCTTCGCTGAAGGCGGAGTAAACCACCAGCAGAATTGAGGTCTGGTCGGTTTTGGAGATCCACTTTTTATGCTTCGTCACAAACGCACCTGTCCACGGGCGCGAGAGATGGCCCAGGACAAACGGCAGCAGCAGTTGCAGACAGATCCTGCCCACCTGCTCAAGGTTACCCTCCGCGCCATGCATGTTCATCAGCAGGCCCACCAGCAGCGGGGAGACGAAAATCCCTAACAGGCTGGATGCCGATGCGGAGCAGACCGCGGCCGCAACGTTGCCACCCGCGAGGGAGGTAAACGCAATGGCCGACTGCACGGTGGCTGGCAGAATACAGAGATACAAAAAACCGGTGTAGAGTGCCGGGTCGACGTTAACTGGCGCCCACCACGCAAACAGCACCCCGAGGATGGGGAACAGAATAAAGGTGCTGCACATCACCCAGAGGTGCAGTCGCCAGTGGCCACCACCCGCGATAATCGCTTCGCGGGAGAGTTTTGCACCGTGCATAAAGAACAGCAGCGCGATAGCGGCCGTCGTCAGCCCCTCAAAAAACGGGACGAAACCACCGCGGGCCGGGAAAAACGAGGCCAGTAAAACGGTGACCACCAGAGTAAGCGTAAACGGATCAACAATACGAAATAGTTTCATAATGACTCCTGAAAACAGATGTCGCTATTGTGCTTTTTTCCATTTGAGAAATAAAATTGATTTATTGCATTCATTCATGAATTAAACAGATGAATTACTCCTTACGCCAGCTTCGTATTTTTGTCACCGTTGCCCATGCCCGTAGCTTCAGCCGGGCAGGAGAGATGATTGGCCTCAGCCAGTCAGCAGTCAGCCACAGCGTGAAAGAGCTGGAAAATCAGACCGGCGTGCGGTTGCTTGACCGTACCACACGCGAAGTGGTGCTGACCGAAGCAGGGCAGCAGCTGGCCCAGCGCCTCGAACGTCTGCTGGATGAACTGAACAGCACGCTCAGAGACGTGGGAAGGCTGGGGCAGCAGCTTTCGGGTACCGTGCGGGTCGCAGCCAGCCAGACAATATCGGCACACCTTATCCCGCAGTGTATCGCGGAGGGAAACCACCGCTATCCGGACATTGATTTTGTGTTGCATGACCGGCCGCAGCAGTGGGTGCTGGAAAGCATCCGTCAGGGAGATGTGGATTTTGGTATTGTGATCGACCCCGGCCAGGTGAGCGACCTGGCGTGCGAAAGCGTGCTTTCTGAGCCTTTTTTACTGCTCTGCCGGGATGACGATCCGCTGGCAACCTTGCCGGCGGTCAACTGGCAGTCCCTGCAGGGCGCGAACCTGGTTTTGCAGGATTATGCCTCCGGCAGCCGTCCGCTGATCGATTCCGCGCTGGTTAATCAGGGCGTAAAGGCCACCATCGTGCAGGAAATTGGGCATCCGGCCACGCTGTTTCCCATGGTGGAAGCCGGAATTGGGATCAGCGTGTTGCCCGCTCTGGCACTCCCCCTGCCGCAGGGGAGCCGACTGGCCGTGAAGCGTTTAACGCCTGTTGTCGAGCGAAAACTGATGTTAGTCCGGCGCAAAAATCGTTCCCTCTCGGGGGCGGCGCAGGCTATATGGGAAGTGGTGCGTATCCAGGCACAGCGATTAACCGAGGCCCGCATACGCGACCCACTGTTTAACGCATCCGACGATTAAATATAGATATCGATCTGATGATCGTCTGTCGGGCTATTCACCCCTTCCACTTTACCCGGCGCTTGCTCCTGTTTCTTTTGCTCCTCTTCAGCCTGCTGGTGCTGCAGCGCGGCGAGCTGCGCCTGTAGCACGGTGATTTGGGTCTGAATGAGCTCCTGCTGCTTTTTCTTTTCATCTGCACTGCCGGAACTGTCCGCCAGCTCTTTTAACTGCTGAGTCAGCTGTTGGATCTTGTCGAGAATACGGCTGATTTGCGCAGCAATATCGTTCCCGCCGGAAGCCCCACTCCCGCCGCCGCTGGTTTGAATGGGTGGGGCTGAAGCCTGGATAGTCGTCATACTTTTTCCTCGCGTTATAAAACAGAGGTATCGGCACTGACGGGATTAGCTTGAGCAAAACTGCCATATCTGGCAGGACATTACATTGATACAAAAACAGTATTGATGGTGCCGGGAAAGTGTATTGGAGGTCACCCGCAGGCTCCGGATATAAGACTAGGGTCATGCGATCCATGCGATCGCGATCTTCATTCTCAAGGAGCCTCTATGACCCTCTCAAAAAACCCGTGGTATTGCGCCGATATTATCCGTGCGGCTAAGCCTGACTTCACGCCTCGCGTGGCGTTTATTCTCGGCTCTGGCCTTGGCGCGCTCGCCGACCAGATTGATGATGCCGTTTCCCTGAGCTATGAAAAACTGCCGGGCTTCCCGGTGAGCACCGTCCACGGCCACGCAGGCGAGCTGGTGCTGGGGCATCTTGCCGGGGTGCCTGTTGCCTGTATGAAAGGGCGAGGGCACTTCTATGAGGGGCGCGGGATGACCATCATGACCGATGCGATCCGCACGTTCAAACTGCTGGGATGTGAGTTGCTGTTTAGCACCAATGCGGCAGGCTCATTGCGCCCGGAAGTTCTGCCGGGGAGCCTGGTTGCCCTGAGCGACCATATCAATACCATGCCTGGCACGCCGATGGTGGGGCTGAACGATGAGCGCTTTGGCGACCGTTTCTTCTCCCTGGCCAATGCTTACGACGCGGATTACCGTGCGATGCTGCAAACCGTGGCGGCGAAAGAGGGTTTCCCGCTGCATGAAGGGGTATTTGTCTCTTATCCGGGCCCGAACTTCGAGACGGCGGCAGAGATCCGCATGATGCAAATTATCGGCGGCGATGTGGTCGGCATGTCCGTGGTGCCGGAAGTGATTTCCGCACGCCACTGTGGCCTGAAGGTTGTAGCCGTTTCTGCAATTACCAACCTCGCCGAAGGTTTGGGCGAGGTAAAGCTGTCGCATGAGCAGACGCTCGCGGCGGCTGAGCTCTCACGCCAGAACTTCATCAATCTTATCTGCGGTTTTCTCCGCCATATTGCCTGAGTAAAACAATAAAGTGGCCCGTCAGGGCCACACTGCTATAAGGAATGGGCTATGAACATCACGACTCGCTTAAAGATGATGTCCTTTATGCAATATTTTATCTGGGGGAGTTGGCTGGTTACCCTCGGTGCTTACATGATCAACACCCTACACTTTACCGGCTCCGACGTGGGCATGGTCTACAGCTCCAAAGGCCTTGCCGCGATCGTTATGCCTTCGCTGGTGGGAATCATTGCCGACAAATGGCTACGGGCAGACCGCGCCTACGTCATTTGCCACCTCGTCTGTGCCGCCGCACTCTGTTACGCCGCGCAGGTGAATGAGCCCGGCCTGATGTTCTGGGTCATGCTGGTCAATGCGATGGCCTTTATGCCCACCATTGCGCTGTCGAATACGATCTCCTATTCCTGTCTTGAGCAGGCGGGTCTGGAGACGGTAAGCCATTTTCCGCGCGTGCGGGTGTATGGCACCGTGGGCTTTATTGTGGCAATGTGGGCCATAAGCCTGATGGGGGCGGAGCTAAGCAACGTGCAGCTTTATATTGCAGCTGGCGCGTCTCTGCTGCTGGCGCTCTATTCTTTGACGTTGCCGGCCATTCCCATGGCAAAGCAGAAAACGGCCCAGTCTCTGGCCAGCAAGCTGGGCCTTAATGCCTTTGTTCTTTTTAAACAGCCTCGCATGGCGGTGTTCTTTTTGTTCGCGATGCTGCTGGGTGCTGTGCTGCAGATCACCAATACCTTCGGTAGCCCCTTCCTGCATGATTTTGCCCGTAATCCGGCGTATGCAGATAGCTTTATCGTCAGGTACCCGTCCATTTTGCTCTCCGTTTCGCAAATGTCAGAGGTGTTCTTCATTCTGACCATTCCGTACTTCCTCGGACGGTTTGGTATTAAAGCCGTGATGCTGATGAGCATGGTGGCCTGGATGCTCCGGTTTGGTCTGTTTGCCTTTGGCGACCCCTCCGCAACGGGCTTTGTGCTGCTCATGCTTTCCATGATTGTCTATGGCTGTGCATTCGACTTCTTCAATATTTCCGGCTCAGTGTTTGTCGAACAGGAGGTCAGCACCGATATTCGCGCCAGCGCACAGGGGCTGTTTATGACGACGGTTAACGGTATTGGGGCTTATTTCGGATCGGTATTGAGCGGTATGGCAGTTGATTATTTCTCGGTGGATGGGGTGAAAGACTGGCAGACGATCTGGCTGGTGTTTGCAGCCTATGCCCTGGTACTGGCCGTAGTGTTTTATTTCAGCTTTAACTACCACCACGCCAGTAAAAACAGCGAGATGCGCACAGTTGCGCACTAAATTTCCCCTCTCTGCGGTGAAAGGCTTTAAGGTAGGCGCTTAAGTGTTATCGCCAGGATATGTTTTGATGGAACGCGTCTATCGAACCGACCTCAAGCTGCTGCGCTATTTTCTGGCCGTGGCGGAGGAACTGCATTTTGGACGGGCTGCGGCCCGTCTCAATATGTCCCAGCCGCCATTAAGCCTGCACATTAAAGAGCTGGAAAGCCAGCTGGGCACGTTACTGTTTATTCGCCACTCGCGAAGCGTCGCGTTGACGCATGCGGGTAAAGTGCTGATGGAAGAGTCTCGTCGGCTGCTTGCCAGCGCAAATCAGGCTCTGGCGCGCGTCGAACAAATTGGCCGGGGTGAGGCAGGGCGTATTGAGCTGGGTATTGTCGGTACCGCCATGTGGAGTGAGGTGCGCACGGTTATGCGCACTTTTTTGAAAGAACATCCGAATGTTGATGTCGTTTTTCGCGAAAAGTCGCCGGTCATGCAGATGGCGCTGCTTGAGCGGCAGGAGCTGGATATTGGGATCTGGCGAATGGCAACGGAGCCCACCGGGGGGTTTACCAGCGTGCGGTTGCGCGAGGCGGCGTTTCTTGTGGCGATGCCGGAAGATCACCGGCTGATCAGGGAACCATCCGTTGCGCTTGCTGATTTACAGGACGAGTATTTCGTCACGATGCCGTCAGCACATTCTGACTGGGCATTTTTACATCGCGTCTGCCAGCAGGCCGGTTTTTCACCGATGATTGTACGCGAAGCCGTAGAGCCACAAACGGTACTGGCGATGATAAGCATGGGGATGGGGATTACGCTCGCTGCCGACAGTTACGCGCAAATGCAGTGGCCGGGCGTGGTGTTTCGCCCGCTGAAAGAGCGTATTCCGGCAGATTTGTATGTCGTGTATAACGAGAAACAGGTGACGCCGGCGGTGAAGACGTTGATTGAGACGTTGACGGCAGGAAAGTAGACAAACTGCAGATGCGCAGATAGCAAAAAAGCGCCTTTAGGGCGCTTTTTTACATTGGTGGGTCGTGCAGGATGACTCGCTTCGCTCGCCCTTCGGGCCGTCGCCGTAAACGACTCCGGTGCCTCACTGCGTTCGGCTCGAACCTGCTGCAGGTTCGAATCATCCATATCGCAGATAGCAAAAAAGCGCCTTTAGGGCGCTTTTTTACATTGGTGGGTCGTGCAGGATTCGAACCTGCGACCAATTGATGAAAAGTCAACTGCTCTACCAACTGAGCTAATCGCCCATTTCGGAACTACTGCGATAAGATGAGAATGGGGGGCGATGACGGGCTCGAACCGCCGACCCCCTCCGTGTAAAGGAGATGCTCTACCAACTGAGCTAATCGCCCATTTCGGAACTACTGCGATAAGATGAGAATGGTGGGCGATGACGGGCTCGAACCGCCGACCCCCTCCGTGTAAAGGAGATGCTCTACCAACTGAGCTAATCGCCCAATCTCAACACTTATCTACACTGCGAGTCTACCGAAGTAGATGGTGGGTGATGACGGGCTCGAACCGCCGACCCCCTCCGTGTAAAGGAGATGCTCTACCAACTGAGCTAATCACCCCCGCTGTGTGGAGTCGCATTATAGGGAGAGTTGAAAATGAGTCAACGCATTTTCTAAAGTTTTTATTCGTTCGTCGTAAAATTAAACAAAACGATCGCAAAACGGGCGGTGGCGCATGATTTCTAAACAAAAACAGCAAACTCGCTCATGATAAAGGGATGAACATTGAGGAATCCCCCCACAGTGATAGAATATTGCCCATTGTTTTTTCCCCGGGATTTGCCGATTGCCGGCATCTTTATAACGTAAGGCCATTTCATGAAAATCAAAACTCGCTTCGCGCCGAGCCCGACAGGCTATCTGCACGTCGGTGGTGCTCGTACTGCTCTCTATTCCTGGCTTTTTGCACGCCACAACAAAGGTGAGTTCGTGCTGCGTATTGAAGACACCGATCTTGAGCGCTCCACGCCGGAAGCAATTGAAGCCATTATGGATGGGATGAACTGGCTGAACCTGGAGTGGGATGAAGGCCCGTATTTCCAGACCAAACGTTTTGACCGCTATAACGCAGTTATTGATGAGATGCTGGTCGCGGGCACGGCGTATAAATGCTACTGCTCCAAAGAGCGTCTGGATGCGCTGCGTGAAGAGCAGATGGCAAACGGTGAAAAGCCGCGTTATGACGGCCGCTGCCGCCATGACCATAGCGAGCATGCTGCTGATGAACCGTGCGTGGTGCGTTTTGCTAACCCGCAGGATGGCTCGGTGATCTTTGACGACCAGATCCGTGGCCCGATCGAATTCAGCAACCAGGAGCTGGACGATCTGATCATCCGCCGTACAGATGGTTCTCCAACCTATAACTTCTGCGTTGTGGTTGACGACTGGGATATGGAAATTACCCACGTTGTCCGTGGTGAAGACCATATCAACAACACGCCGCGCCAGATCAACATTCTGAAAGCGCTGAATGCCCCTGTGCCTGTCTATGCACACGTTTCCATGATCAACGGCGACGACGGGAAAAAACTGTCTAAACGTCACGGCGCTGTCAGCGTTATGCAGTATCGCGATGACGGTTATTTGCCGGAAGCGCTGCTGAACTATCTGGTGCGTCTGGGCTGGGCCCACGGCGACCAGGAGATCTTCAGCCGCGAAGAGATGATCGAACTCTTTTCTCTGAGCTCAGTGAGTAAATCAGCGAGCGCATTTAATACCGATAAGCTGCAGTGGCTGAACCATCATTACATCAATACCATGCCGCCGGAATACGTGGCGACTTACCTGCAGTGGCACATTGAGCAGGCAAATATTGATACCCGTACAGGCCCTGAACTGGCGGACCTGGTGAAACTGCTCGGCGAGCGCTGCAAAACGCTGAAAGAAATGGCTGAAAGCTGCCGCTACTTCTATGAAGAGTTTGATGAGTTTGACGCGGATGCGGCGAAGAAACACCTCCGCCCGGTTGCGCGTCAGCCGCTGGAAGTGGTGCGAGACAAGCTGACTGCGATCGCTGACTGGACCGCAGAGAACGTGCATGACGCTATTCAGGCGACGGCGGACGAGCTGGAAGTTGGTATGGGTAAAGTCGGTATGCCGCTGCGTGTTGCGGTGACCGGTGCGGGCCAGTCCCCGGCACTGGATGTGACCGTGCATGCAATTGGTAAATCACGCAGCGTGGCGCGTATTAACAAAGCGCTGGACTTTATTGCGGCACGTGAAAACCAGCAGTAATCACATTTTAGTCTGGCAGAACGGCAGGGTGACCTGCCGTTTTTTTATGCCGTATATTCAGCCAGATTCAGACGGGTAAGAAAGCCGCGTAACCCTTCGCGCTTCAGGAATGCATCCAGACGTTCCTGTTCAGACGGCGTCAGGTTTTCCAGCGTCGCAATGATATCCGGTCGCAGAGTAGAGGAGGGGACAATGTATGGCGCTGTTGTCTCTGCCAGGTGGTACACTGCCTGACGGTTTCGGATAGCCGGGAGGCG
Organism: Enterobacter cloacae complex sp. IR53030; assembly: GCF_049238365.1. Lineage (NCBI taxonomy): Bacteria > Pseudomonadati > Pseudomonadota > Gammaproteobacteria > Enterobacterales > Enterobacteriaceae > Enterobacter > Enterobacter cloacae complex sp. IR53030. Next base: position 1,953 of record NZ_JBMKHA010000010.1, on the reverse strand, counting down.
CATGATATGTTCCTTCACGCGCGCATCGACGTGTATGAGCCTCGCCCGACCGCCTTTCACACCATTGAGACCTTCGGTCTCCCATCCCTGCTGGCGTATCCAGCGATTCACCGTTTGCCTGGCAACGCCTAAACTCTCCGCCAGCTCTTCCGTGGTCATTTTGCTACGTAATCTTTTCATATTAATTCTGGTCGCGAATTCCCAGGCGTTGTAACAAACCGGTAATCCCTTCCCGCAGTAACAGTGATGTCATCTGCTTCTGCTCTTCTGGCGTCATTTCATTTGCCAGCGTCAGGAGGAGGGTATGAAGCGAACGCTCATTGCTGATGCCGTCAGGCATTGCGGATGTCTCCGTTGCCCGCCGCGCGCTGCGGATAAAGTCACGCACCTTTTCATTCACATGTACCAGGCGTGCTTTGCCCCCCTGGACGCCTGGTTTTGGTGACGTTATCCAACCCTCTTTGCGTACCCATTTATTGATGGTCTGTCGGCTATAGCCGGTGAGCAGGGCTAACTCTTCCGGCGTCATTCGTTCCTTGATCATACAATTTCCTGAATATTCTTGGGGTTAATTAACGGCTCATTTTATAGCACCGTTTAACGTGAAAACGTGACAGGCTTAACTCATGACTGCGAGCAGGCTCGCAAAGTGATTCATTTGCATGAATTTTCGGCGATTGAATCACGGTCAATGAATTTGCCGTTGACACTCCGCGGCGGAATTCATATTATGCCGCCCGTCAACATGACAGCTTTACGATGGGGCTATAGCTCAGCTGGGAGAGCGCTTGCATGGCATGCAAGAGGTCAGCGGTTCGATCCCGCTTAGCTCCACCAAACTCTGAACCCAACAGAGTGCGGTCAGTAAAGTCACATGTGGGGCTATAGCTCAGCTGGGAGAGCGCTTGCATGGCATGCAAGAGGTCAGCGGTTCGATCCCGCTTAGCTCCACCAAAATTTTAAACCCTCGTCAAAAGACTAGGGTTTTTTTTATCTGTTTGTAACGTTCACCACCGCATTTTGTTATCAAAAAGAAGGTATTCCTGTACCTGACCTCAATCGAAATCAATAAACCTGTCCATAAATAGACTTCAACTTGATTCGCACAATTAATAAACCTATTATCCATCCGGTCAATGATATGAACGGATAATAATCGCATCAGCTTAATGAATAGAAAAACGTACAATAATGTAAAGATATTTATAATTGCCCTGGCGATATGCCTGATCGCGGTTCCTTTCTCCCGTTATCTCTCCCCGCGCGCGATTGTGAATGGTCACGACGTTTATTTAGCGTGGTTACCCCTGAGCGTTATGCTGGCGGTAATTCTGTTATTTGGTCGTCGGGCAATTCTTCCCATTCTGTTAGGTTTTACTGTTACTAATTTATTCTATATTAATTTAGCACCGCTACAATATTCAGTATTGCTGTTTTGTCAGACCTTTGCGTTGTTCGCGGCGTGCGGCCTGTTGCGCATCATGCTGGGCAGGCGCTGGCGCTACTGCATTCCTAACAAGCACATTGGATTACGGATATTCTGGCTCGGTTTTATTGTGCCACTCGGCATTAAAATGTCGATGTATTTAGCGGGCTATTTGTTTGATTTCCCGGTAACTATCTCCACCTTCTTCGGTGAAGGGACGGTAATTTATAACGTCGTGGATATTCAAAGTCTGATAGGCGCGGCGCTGATTTTTACCATGATGTTCTATTACCCGTTAAGAATGATAATTAATCCTCGTTATGCCATTACCTTCTGGCGACGAAGCGTGAAGCCCATTTTTTTCCATAAGAATTCATTGTTTATATTTGTCTGGCTCATGCTTCTAGGCTTCATTCTCGCTGTTTTATGTGGCCCTTTTGAATCCCCTGTTATAGCGGGCTATTTAATGCCGCTGATTTTTATTCTCTTTACCTTAGGGAAGGTGCGAACAAGTTCCTGATATGAGA